>JBFIID010000189.1:0-5560 GCA_041601415.1 Gammaproteobacteria bacterium | reverse complement strand
TGTACAGAATTTTTAAACATTACATTCCTAAATCACTGCTTATGCTGGGACTTGCTGAAGCCTTGATTCTAATGGTTTCTGTTTATCTGGGTGTGACCCTGCATATGCTGGAAGGCCAAACAAGCTCGTCACTTGCACTGGATGGCGAACATAATGGACTCATCTTCAAGGCCGCATCGTTTGCGCTCGTTATGCTCGCTGTCATGATGGCGATGGGCCTGTATCAGCGCGACCTGCGTGACGGCCCCAAGGCTATCATGTTACGCATTGGCCTGAGCTTCTCTCTCGGCATGCTGGTCATGGGCGGTATGTTTTACCTGCTGCCGCAGTTCATGCTGGCGGGTAATGTCTTCGCCGTTGCACTGCTGAGTTCTTTTTTCGGTATCGCATCATGCCGTTTCCTGTGTTTTCATACGACCGATAACCGCCTGAAAAGAAATGTTCTTGTTCTTGGTGCCGGCGAACGTGCACAACAGATCGACAAACTACGTCGTAGAACGGATCAAACCGGTGTTTCCATTTCGGGTTATGTGCGCCTACAGGAAACAGAAACACAGTTGATTGACGACGAAAAACTGGTTGTTCAGGAAGGCTCCCTGATGGAACTGGTTGAAAAACTGGAGATTGATGAAATCGTTGTTGCTCTTGATGACCGCCGTAAAGGGCTTCCAGTCGATCAAATCCTGGAATGCAAAATGCGCGGTGTAAAGATTTTGCAGGTGACAGATTTTTACGAACGTCAGCTTGGCAAGATTCGTCTTGATTCTCTGCATCCGAGCAATTTTGTTTACTCAGACGGCTTTTCTCAGGCAGCCTTTAAATCGGGTAGCAAACGCGTATTGGATCTGGTGGTTAGTCTGGGAATGCTGGTCGCAGTACTGCCTCTCATGGCGCTGACAGTCGTGGCTATCATGATTGAATCGGGCGGTCTGTGTTCTTTTGTCTATCGACAGGAGCGTGTCGGCAAGAATGGTAAAACATTCAATGTCCTTAAATTCCGTAGTATGTGCGAAGACGCTGAGAAAAACGGTGTCGCGCAGTGGGCGGTTAAGAACGATAGCCGGGTTACACGCGTGGGTAGCTTCATTCGTAAAACCCGCATTGATGAACTGCCTCAATTATTCAATGTCCTGAAAGGCGATATGAGTTTTGTTGGCCCCCGTCCGGAACGTCCCCAGTTCGTCAAAGAACTGTCTGAAGAAATTCCATACTACAATCTGCGTCATCACGTAAAACCAGGCATCACCGGATGGGCACAGATTTGTTATCCCTATGGCTCAAGTGTCAACGATTCAATGGAAAAGCTGCAGTACGATCTCTACTACCTGAAGAACTACAGCATGTTTCTGGACCTGACTATCCTGGTGCAAACTGCGACAGTCATCCTATGGGGCAAAGGCGCCAGATAATTAGCATTCTTTGCTAGCTGGAACAACTTACATTTTGCTCAGCATGGCACAGACCTGATCATATAAATTGCGGGCTGTCTTTCATCCCGGTGTGCAGATAAAATCTCCCGATGCCAGAGATAACAATTAGCGTTGGGACAGTCAGTCACCTGCTGGGTGCAGCACTGTACCTGGTCATGTCATTACTACTGCTTGCCGTATGGAGAGGCAAGCGACTTGCATCGCTTTTATTAATTGCCAGTTTTATCTCTTTCGTCTGGTTCGCCTGTCTGGGCTATCAAAACACTTATCACAGTATTCCTTATCAGTACCTTCATGTTCTTGAGCTGATCCGTAACATCGCGTGGTATTCCTTCCTTTTACACATTCTTGCGATCGCTTTTGCTGAGGATCCGGGTGGTACTCGTCGCCTGACACTGGTTCGGTTAGCCTTGTTTACGCTCTCAGGACTGTTACTTCTGCATGTCTTCTTTGCAAGCTCCATACTCAGCCTGAACTGGTCATTTTTTCCTGGCACCAGAGCCGTCCTGATTGGTTATGTACTGCTTGCCCTTGGCGGCCTTATTCTGGTCGAATGGCTATACAGAAATACCCATCCAGATCAGCGCTGGTCTATCAAGTTTCTCTGTCTGGCCCTTGGCGGGATCTTCAGTTATGACTTTTACCTTTATTCTGACGCACTTCTGTTCAGGCACGTTAATCTCGAACTATGGAATGCGCGCGGTGCGATTAATGGATTAACGGTGCCTTTGCTCGCTATTTCTGTCGCGCGTAACAAGGACTGGTCTGTTAAGTTATTTGTTTCACGTCATGTTGTGTTTCATACCACTACCTTCATGGGGGCCGGTATTTACCTGTTGCTTATGTCTTCAGCGGGTTTTTATATCAAGAAATACGGTGGAGAATGGGGGCAGGTTCTGCAGGCGGTATTCCTGTTTGGCGCTCTTATGCTGTTGCTGGGGCTGCTATTTTCGGGACGTATCAGACAGCAACTGAAGATATTTCTGCACAAACATTTTTTTGCGAATAAGTATGAATACGGACAGGAATGGTTGCGCTTTACCGAAACCCTTTCTAAACCCGAGACAAACGAGCCCATTGCTGAAAATATTATCCGTGCTATTGCGCAAATAGTAGAAAGCCCTGGCGGCGTACTCTGGATGGTTAGGGAAACCGGTGAATATACACCGGTCGCTAACTGGTCTATGCCCATACCACCAGCAGCTATTATTGCCAGCCACTCTCCCTTTATTCGATTCCTGGAGGAGAGAGAATGGGTGATTTATCTGGAAGAATACAGTCAGAATACGGATGCCTATGAGGGACTCAGACTGCCTGATTGGCTACTCGAAATGGATCGGGCCATGCTGGTACTTCCGCTTATGCAAAATAAGCAGTTGATGGGGTTTATCATCCTCGCCAGTGCCTCTGAAATACGGGCAGACTTTAATTGGGAAGACAGTGATTTGCTTAAGACGGTAGGGCGTCAGGCGGCCAGTTATCTGGCGATCCTGAACCTCAGTGGCAAGTTGGCTGAAGCCAAACAGTTTGAGGCCTTCAATCGCTTATCAGCCTATGTCGTACACGATCTGAAAAATGTAGTCGCGCAATTGTCGCTTGTTGTGAGTAATGCAAAGAAACACATGCATAATGAAGAGTTCATGGAAGATGCGATGCAGACCGTTGAGCATGCGGTGACGAAAATGAATCGTATGCTGGGGCAGTTGAGAAAAGGCCAGCATGAGGTAGGAAACATTCGACGAGTGATGGTTAATTCCGTCCTCACGGCTGTTGCTGAGAGGTGTAAAGCCGGCAGTCCTGCTCCCTTGCTGACACCCTTATCGGTGGATAGCTGCGTGGCTATTGATGGTGAACGTTTTGAAGCTGTGCTGGAACATATTGTACAAAATGCGCAGGACGCAACGGATGAGAATGGCCAGGTTTCTCTGACTGTTGAGCAACTGGACGGCGAAGTAATTATTGATATTCAGGATAATGGCAGTGGCATGGATGAAAAGTTTGTTCAGAATCATCTGTTTCGGCCGTTCTATACAACTAAGGGCAATGCAGGTATGGGCATTGGTGCCTACGAGTGTAAGGAATTTGTGCAAAATGCGGGTGGCAGAATCCAGGTAACCAGTGAATTGGGTGTGGGTACCCAGTTCAGGATTATTCTGCCACTGAGTCAACCGACAGCTGAGGCTGAATTGGGAAACATGCTTTAAAATAGCGAGTCTCATCGCCTACATAGATTGTTATTCAGAGGAACGACACGTTGAGTGAGTCACAGGACGCAAGAAAACTACTGATCGTCGAGGATGACGAAGGATTGCAGAAACAGTTACGTTGGTCTTTCGAAAAGTACCAGGTCGTAGTTGCGGATGATCGCGAGTCGGCACTCGCGCAGTTACGACGCTATGAACCTGCAGTGGTAACACTTGATCTGGGCTTACCGCCCGATCCCGCAAATGCCACCGAAGGACTTGCTACCCTGGCTGAAATTCTTGCTATTGCACCAGATACCAAGGTTATCGTTGTTACCGGCAATGATGATCGGGACAATGCATTGCAGGCAATCACCATCGGTGCATTTGATTTCTATCAGAAACCCATTGATGCGGATATTCTGGGCATCATCGTTGACCGTGCTTACGGTGTTTATGATATCGAACAGGAAAACCGAAAACTAAGTGATATGCAGCTGCCTTCTTCGATGAATGGCCTCATCGCCGCCAGTCCAAATATGCTTAATGTCTGCCGCACGATCGAAAAAGTGGCGCCATCGGATGCGACGGTTTTATTGCTTGGCGAGAGTGGCACTGGCAAGGAGGTAATGGCGCGATCGCTGCATGAACAAAGCAATCGAAAGAAAAAGAACTTTGTTGCTATCAATTGTGCTGCAATCCCGGAAAATTTGCTGGAAAGTGAGCTGTTCGGATATGAAAAAGGGGCCTTTACCGGTGCCAACAAGCAAACCAAAGGCAAGATCGAATATGCCAATGGCGGCACCTTTTTCCTTGATGAAGTGGGAGATTTGCCTCTGGCTCTACAGGGCAAATTACTACGCTTTCTGCAGGAACGTGTGATCGAACGAATTGGAGGCAGGGAGGAGATCCCGGTCGATATACGAATTATCTGTGCGACGCATAAGGACCTTGAAGAATTGATCCCGCAGGGCTTGTTCAGAGAGGATCTGTTCTACAGAATTTCAGAGATCAGCATCAATATTCCGCCGCTCAGGGAAAGAGGCTCAGATGCCGTGCTGATTGCCCGCGCAATTATCAATAAACAATCACAGCAAGCCGGTGTCCAGATCAAGGAATTAAGCCCTGGTGCAGTAAAGGCGATAGAAGGTCATACCTGGTCAGGAAATGTGAGAGAGCTTGAAAACAAGGTGAAAAGGGCTCTGATCATGGCAGAGGGCAAACGTATCGAGCCTCAGGACCTGGAACTTGATGAGACAAATCAGACGGAAATCCTCACCCTCAAGGAAGTCAGGGAAACCGCTGAGGCTAATGCAGTTAGACAAGCTTTGATTCACTGTGAGGGCAGTGTCGGTAAGGCTGCCGACCTGCTAGGTGCCAGTCGTCCGACTGTCTATCACCTGATTAAGAAATTCAACCTGAATGTGTGATTTAGCAGACAGTCTGTAAGCCCACACCCGTTTCACCCTGTAAAAGCGACGTGTTAGAATGCGCGCCGTCGACTTACATTGATCCAAAATCATGTGCAAATTGTCGACTATACAGGCCATACACTCGAGGGAAAACAATGTGTTAGAGGGGTGTTTTCCTAATTAACTTTATCATTTTCTAAACTTGCGCTATGCTTAGGCGAAATTTGCCGGGATTTTGTTTGTCCGATAGCGGGTTAAATGAAAACAGGGATATCTGGGACGTCGTTCGCTCGTTGTGGGATGTAAACGCAGACTACAAATGTTCGACAGAGGGATTGGGAATGAATAACAGCCATAGCCAGCTGGATTGGGGTAACAGAGAACTGCCAGATACTCAGTCGCAGTCTTCAATGTTGCATCGTCTGCTAGGTTTTTTGCACCTTTCAGCAACTCCACTTGTGATAGCAATTATTGCCGCTAGCAGCTCCATCGTGCATGCTGAAACTCTCATCAACGCTGTAAATAGTGCCGTGTC
>JBFIID010000188.1:0-5587 GCA_041601415.1 Gammaproteobacteria bacterium | reverse complement strand
GATCGTGGGTTTACAGATTTCACAACCGGTACCGCGACCATATTTGCTCAACAATTCCTCGAAGGTTTTAATTTTTTCCAGCCTTACCAGGTAGTACAGATCCTGGCGTGTGTGCGGAAAGTGCTCACAGAGATCGGTGCATACCTCAATCCCCTGTTTTTCCAGTTCGGCATTCATTACCTGGGTCATCAATGGCACACAACCACCACAACCGGTACCACAGCTGGTGCTCTCTTTGAGCGCACCCACGCTGGTACTACCTGCGACAACCGCTGCACACAGATCGCCCTTGCTAACATTGTTACAGGAACAGATCTGGGCAGACTCCGGGAGCGCATCAACACCGATACCAAAACCCGCAGAACCATCACGCGACGGCAGAATGAGGGCGTCTGGATGCTCGGGTAATTCAATCCCGTTCAATGCAATCTGCAACAGGTTGCCATAGACCTCGGCGTCACCGATCAACACGCTACCGAGTAAATGTTTGCCATCCTCCGAGACGATGAGTTTTTTGTAAATACCATTGGGTTCGTCGATGTAGGTGTACTGGCGAGCACCCGGGGTACGCGCATGGGCATCACCAATACTGGCCACGTCAACACCCATCAGTTTCAGTTTGGTACTCATGTCTGCACCGGTAAATTTTTCCTCGCCACTGGTGAGACTGGCGACCGCGACACGCGCCATCTGATAACCCGGTGCAACCAGACCGAAGATCTGTTTATTCCACAATGCACACTCACCAATCGCATAAATATCCGGGTCACTGGTCTGGCAATCATTATTAATTTCGATACCACCGCGAGGCCCAATATCCAGCCCGCAACTCCGCGCCAGATCATCTCTGGGTCGGATACCCGCAGAAAACAGCACTATGTCTGTTTCCAGTACATCGCCACCTTCAAACTCCATCCGGTTGAGGGTCGTTTCACCATCACAGATATTCAGGGTATTGCGCGAGGTGTGTACCTTGACGCCGAGCTTCTCAATCTTGTCGCGCAGAATGGCGCCACCACCCTCGTCAATCTGCACAGCCATCAGTCGTGGTGCGAATTCGACAACATGGGTTTCAAGTCCCATATCATGCAGCGCCTTTGCCGCCTCCAGACCAAGCAGACCACCACCGACTACCGCGCCTATCCTGCTTTTGTTGCCAACCGACTGGATGGCCTCAAGATCTTCGATGGTGCGATACACCAGACAGCCTTCCCTGTCATTGCCCGGCACAGGTGGTACGAAAGGATAGGAGCCTGTGGCCATGATCAGCTTATCGTAGGCGATGATCTCGCCATTGGAACCCGTCACCGTGTGTGCCGCACGATCGATAGCCGTTGCCCTGCAGTTCAGATGCACGGTAACGCCCTGCTCCTCGTAATAAGTGGGTGCCACAAGAGACAGCTCATCGGCGGACTTGCCACTGAAAAATTCAGACAGGTGTACTCGATCATAGGCATACCGGGGCTCCTCACAGAACGCGATAATCTCGAATTGATCTCGCTCTTCAGCATTGCGGAGATACTCAATAAACTTGTGGCCAACCATGCCGTTGCCAATAATTACGATGCGTTTTTTACTCATGCGTCCACTCACACTGATTTATTTATTGAGTCTGTTTGCAGTAACTATGCCATCTGATGGGATTGTTGCCGCTTAAGGCTTTGCCGGCCTTTAACAGCGTTAATGGGGAACCTGCCGAGTGTTCTACGCACTGCCGTAATGCAAACTGAATGCGTGCGCACTGGCATGGTGCAAGCAATCTGATCTGTGCTAAAACCTACAGCAGATTCAATGAGTCTGTTATTGTTGCGCGCAACTCTATTCACTTGCTGAGGACGAAGATTAACCACACCATGGGTCAGGAAATTCAACATCAACTCTTTAGCGAAGAGGACTTTTCACTCTTCCAGCAACGCCTCTGCGATGAAACCAGCCTGCTCGGGCAAATGTTCAGCCAGTCTCGCTTTATCAATAACGGTTATGTCGGCGGACTGGAACTGGAGGCATGCCTGATCGATGCCAGCATGTGCCCCGCACCCTTTAACAGTGTTTTCCTGCGTCATCTGGGAGACAGCAATGTTGTGCCTGAACTAGCGGCATTTAATTTTGAGATTAATGTCGAGCCACAACCATTAAGCGGACGCGGAATTAATAAGCTGCAGACCGAACTGGAAAATACCTGGTCCCGTTGTCAGTCTACATCCGCCGATATGGGAGGTGATGTCATCGCAATTGGTGTATTGCCAAGCCTCAATGATGAAGCACTGAATCTGGAGAACATGTCCGAAAGCACCCGCTACCGCGCATTGAATGAACAGGTTCTGTCAATTCGGAATGGCCGACCAATTACCCTCGCTATCAGTGGTCACGACAATCTGAACAGCAGCCATCACGATGTAATGCTTGAATCTGCGGCGACATCCTTTCAAATACATCTGCAGGTTCCACCAGACAAAGGAGTCCGGCTCTATAATGCCGCACTGATTGCCTCCGCCCCATTACTGGCCATGAGTGCCAATTCGGCCTATGTGTTTGGCCGTGATCTGTGGGATGAAAGCCGCATTCCACTGTTTGAACAATCAATTGACGTCGGACAGGGTAATAAGCGAGTGACCTTCGGCAACGGCTACGTTGAGGATTCACTGCTCAGCTGCTTTGAGGAAAACCTGCAGCACTACCCGGTTTTATTACCGGATCTGCTTGATGAGCCACCCCGATCACTGGCCCACCTGCGACTCCATAACGGCACGGTGTGGCGCTGGAATCGACCATTGATAGGTTTTGACCAGCATCGCCGTGCCCATCTCAGAATCGAAAACCGGGTGGTTCCTGCTGGCCCGACGATGGATGACATGCTGGCTAATGCAGCTTTCTTCTGGGGGCTGACATATAGCCTGGCGAATCAGGATATCGCACCGGAGACATTACTCGGTTTTGAACAGGCCCGGACAAATTTCTACCAGACGGCACAGCACAGCCTTGGCTCGGAAATAGTCTGGCTGGACGGTGAAACCCATGACGCACGCCGACTACTGGTTGATAACCTGTTATCCATGGTCGAAATCGGTCTGGAATCTCTCAATATCGATTCTTCAGATATAGATCACTACATGAACATCCTGTTTGAGCGTGCAGATAAAGGCCAGAATGGCGCACGTTGGCAGCGAAACTGGGTAGCAAAATATGGCCCGGACATGAACAGTTTGAGCCGTGTGTATCTGGAGATGCAAAAATCCGGGCAACCTGTTGCCAGCTGGAAGCTCTGAATGCTGCAACAGCTGGATCACCTCCCGGACGGCCTGCTTGATACCGAACCCGGAGATTTACTCTCGTTTCTTGGGTCTCCTACCCTGATACACCTGCAGGGCAAACGACAACCTTCGCTGTTCGTCTCTATCCTGTTACACGGCAACGAAACCACGGGCTGGGAGGCCATGCGTCGCCTGCTAAAACAATATCAGAACACCAGCTTGCCGCGTGGTCTGTCACTTTTCATAGGTAATGTCAGTGCCGCTGCCAGCAACAAACGTTTTCTACCGACTCAGGCTGATTACAATCGTGTATGGGAAGGCGACACCGGTCCAGAGCAGCAGATGATGCAGCAGATCATCCGCGAAATGCGGGAAAGGACCGTTTTTGCCAGTATCGACATTCATAACAACACGGGTAAAAACCCGCACTATGCCTGTGTCAACCAAACCGACAATCGACATCTGCATCTCGCCACCCTGTTCTCTCGGACGGTTGTTTATTTTATTCGTCCCAGGGGGGTGCAGAGTATGGCGTTTGGGGAATTTTGCCCTGCCGTGACACTGGAGTGTGGCCAGGCTGGTGTACAAGCCGGGACCGAGCATGTTATCGAGTACGTAAACGCCGTCTTACACCTGTCGGAATTTCCTTCGCATCCCATCAATCATCAGGACATCGATCTCTATCACACCGTTGCGACGGTGAAAATTCCGTCACATTACACATTCGGCTTTGACACCGATTCACACGACATCGTACTTGACCAGCAACTGGAAAGACTCAATTTCTGTGAACTGAAACCAGGCACACACTTCTGCAATGTCAGGGAAACCTCAGAGATACCGCTGGATATTCAGGATGAAGACGGCAACCGTGTTACCGAACTGTACTTCAGCATGCATGACCGGAAAATAAACACTCGCCGGGAATGTGTACCTGCCATGTTGACCCTGGACACCGAGGTCATTCGACAGGACTGTTTATGTTATCTCATGGAGCGCTATCCATTGATCCGTTAAGTCGCTGTCTTTTTAACCGGTGATAAGCATATAAAAGGTACATACGTAGCGACAATTTCAAGCCCGTCCGGGTATGACAAAACGGCCACACTGACTGTAGCGATTTGTATAATTGCGCCTGTTGACAGACCTCCGTATTCTCATCGCAGCTTGAAGCGACCTTGCTTCTACTGGTCATGTTACCCCGTTCATGCAGCTTCAAAAGTCATATGGAGGAATAGAATGACTGATAAACGTTCACCAACCAAACACGGTACTGTCACAGTTACGGACAATACAAATGGCAAGACTGTGGAGCTCCCCATTCTGGGTGGCACACTGGGCAATCATGTAATCGATGTGCGTGGCCTGACCAAGGAACTGGGCTATTTCACATTTGACCCGGGTTATACCTCTACCGCCTGTTGTGAATCTGAAATCACCTATATTGATGGTGACAAAGGTGAACTGCTGCATGGTGGTTATTCAATCGAAGATCTCGCAGAAAACTGTGAATACCTCGAAGTCTGTCATCTTCTGCTGTACGGGGAACTGCCAAACAAGACAGAGTTTGCAGGTTTTGAAACCGCGATCACACGGCACACCATGCTCAATGAGCAGATTACACATTTCTATAATGGTTTCCGCCCCGATGCACATCCAATGGCCATCATGGTCGGTGTGGTCGGTGCACTGAGTTCGTTCTATCACGACACCACGGACATCTATAATCCGGAACATCGCAAGATTGCAACGCATCGCATGATCGCCAAGATCCCGACGATTGCTGCAATGGCCTACAAGTATTCAAAGGGACAGCCTTTTGTCTACCCACGCAATGAATATGGTTACGCGCAGAACTTCCTTAACATGATGTTCTCCATGCCTGCCGAGGAATACAAGCACAGCGATGTTCTGACCAAGGCAATGAACAAAATCATGATCCTGCATGCCGATCATGAACAGAATGCGTCAACATCAACGGTGCGTACCGCAGGTTCTTCCGGTGCTAATCCATACGCCTGTCTGTCAGCCGGTATCGCCTCACTCTGGGGGCCTGCACACGGCGGAGCGAATGAAGCCGTACTCGACATGCTGAGTGAAATCGGCAGTGTTGAACGCATTCCCGAGTTCATCAAGAAAGCTAAAGACAAGGATGATCCATTCCGTCTGATGGGCTTTGGTCATCGTGTCTACAAGAACTATGACCCACGCGCAGGCGTACTGAAAGGCTCATGCCATGAAGTACTGGAAGAACTGGGCGTCAAAAATGATCCCTTACTGGCAATCGCTATGGAACTGGAAAAAATTGCGCTGGAAGATGAGTACTTCGTGGATCG
>JBFIID010000187.1:0-5609 GCA_041601415.1 Gammaproteobacteria bacterium | reverse complement strand
TTGTTCAAGGGTATCGGGATTATCCAGTTCGGGTGAGTGTCCACCGCGTCTGACAAAAAGACTGAAGCGAAACAGGTCGTGATGATGCAGGGTCTTGCCATTCGCATCAGCGATAGGGGCGATCACAGGTATCTCTGCCTCAGCGAGTTCGTGAGTAAACCGATGTTCTTCCAGAATGGATTCATCGCTCCAACGTTCCGGTCGATAGAATTTTGCAATCAATGGCTGCTCGTCTTCAATACCAATCTGATAGACACGATTTTCATAGCTGTTGAGTGCCAGCATGCGCCCATCGGTGAGGTAGCCAATACTTTCAATGGCATCCAGAATCTGATCCGGGCCGAGGTCTTTATAAGCAGTCGTTGCGTCCATCAGGCTTCCAGTTCTTCCCAGCGCTTATAGGCCCGGGACAGTTCAGTATCGATCGCGTCGAGGCGTTGTTTGATAGTGTTAATGTCATTGCCCGGTTGTTGATAAAAATTCGGATCGCCGAGCTTGTCGTGCAGCTCGGCCTGTTCCTGCTCCAGTTTTTCAATCGTCTGCGGCAGGGTTTCCAGTTCACGTTGTTCCTTGTAAGCCAGCTTGCGTGGTTTGCTGGTGACGGGCGTGACTGTCGGTGTGGGTATATTCTTTTTTTGTTTTGTTTTATCAGCCTTTACCGAGTCATCACGCATACGCACCCAGTCATCATAACCACCGACGTATTCATTCAGGACACCTTCGCCCTCAAACACCAGAGTGCTGGTGACGACGTTATTCAGGAAGGTACGATCATGGCTGATCAGCAAAATCGTGCCGGGATAATCGATCAATAACTCTTCCAGTAATTCCAGCGTTTCGGCATCCAGATCATTGGTTGGTTCATCGAGGATCAGGACATTGGAAGGACGGGCAAACATGCGCGCCATGATCAGACGGTTACGCTCTCCACCGGACAGCGCCTTAACCGGGGTGCGGATCCGATCCGGCGGAAATAGAAAGTCCTGTAGATAGCTGATCACATGTTTCGACTGTCCGTTGATGATCACATTGTCACTGCCGTCACCAATGTGCTCCCGCACGGTTTTATTTTCATCGAGGTGTTCACGCAGTTGATCGAAATAGGCGAACTCCAGATTTGTTCCGTTGCGGATCGTGCCTTCCTGCACTTTGACACGCTCCAGCAGAATACCCAGCAAGGTCGTTTTGCCGATACCGTTAGGGCCGATGATTCCGACCTTGTCACCACGCAGAATAGTGGTTGAGAAATTGCGCACAAAGGTGTGTTCGCCTTCTCCATAAGTAACGTTCTCGGCCTCGATGACCAGCTTTCCGGAGCGCTCTGCCAGTCCGGCCTGCATTTTTACCTTGCCAGACAGACCACGTCGCTGGTTGCGCTCACTACGCATTTTTTCCAGCGCACGGACGCGACCTTCATTACGCGTGCGACGTGCCTTGATGCCCTGTCGGATCCATATTTCTTCCTGCGCAAGTTTCTTATCAAAACGGTTTTGTTCTTTTGCTTCACTTTCCAGCGCCTGCTGTTTGTGTCTCTGGTAGGCCTCGTAATTCCCCGGCCAACTGGTCAGCTGTCCGCGATCCAGTTCGATGATGCGTGTCGCCAGTTTGCGTAAGAAACTACGGTCATGGGTAACAAACAGCAGGGTGGCGTTGAAACCCAGTAGAAATTCTTCCATCCATTCGATGGATTCAATGTCCAGGTGATTGGTCGGTTCGTCCAGCAGCAACAGATCAGGTTCACTGATCAGAGCCTGCGCGAGCAGGGTGCGGCGTTTCTGTCCACCAGAGAGTGTTTCAAACGGGTGATCGATCGGCAGGTTGAGACGCTGAATCACAGCCTCAGCCTTGGTGTTTAACTGCCAGCCTTCGACTGCTTCCAGTTCATGCTGAATGTGTTCCAGTTTCTGTAATTGTGCGGGACTGCTGCCGTCGGCCATTTCTTCAATCAGGTGATGGTACTGGCGCAGCAGTTTGCCAGCGCTGCCAAGACCGTCTGCCACAACATCGAACACAGTACCTTCAGTGAGGTTGGGTACTTCCTGGATGAGGCGTGTAATACGCAGCCCCTGACGCTGTTCTATGCTGCCATCATCCGCCTGGAGTTCACCGCACAGGACGCTCATCAGGGTCGATTTTCCAGTACCGTTCTGCCCGATCAGACACAGTCGTTCACCCGGCTCGATGCTGAGGTTGACCTTGTCCAGTACACTCGGGCCACCGAAGGCGAGTGACAGGTTTTTAATTGTGATGAGTGCCATTAAAAGTTTTCCAGTTGTTCACTTAGGTCCAGCCATTCCAGTTCCACGGCTTCAATATCGTCGGTCAGACTGGCGCGTTTTTTCATCGCCTCCTGAACCTTCGTCTGATCATCGGTCTGATACACCGCTGGATCGGCCAGCCATTCTTCCAGTGCCGCTTTTTCCTGATTAATTTTTTCCAGTTGCTGTTCGAGTTTTTTAATCTGTTTCTGCAGCGGCTGTCGACGTTCTCGTTCGGCGGCGGCCTGCTGGCGTTGCTGTTTGCGCAGATTGGTATCGCTGCTTTTCGGCACGGCGTTGTTGTCTGGTTCCTTCAGGCTCTGCCGGTAGTCATCCAGATCACCGGGAAAAATGTCGACGCGTTGATCTGCGACCAGCATCAGGTCATCGGCGGTGGTGCGTAGCAGATGACGATCATGGGAGACGATTATCATGGCGCCCTGAAATTCCTGCAGGGCCACGGTCAGGGCGTGACGCATTTCCAGATCCAGATGGTTGGTCGGTTCATCCAGTAGTAAAAGATTGGGTCTTTGCCAGATAAGAATGGCGATCATCAGGCGTGCCTTCTCGCCACCGGAGAACTGTCGACACGGTGTCTCGATATGCTCCAGCTGAAAACCAAAGCCCCCGAGATAATTGCGGATCTCCTGTTCCGTGACCTTGCCTTCGAGGCGCTGGATCAGGATCAGTGGGCTGGCATCGCCGTCCAGTTGTTCCATTTGATGCTGTGCGAAGTAACCAATCTTCAGACCGCTGGCCTCTTCCCGTTGACCACTCAACAGCGGTAGTTCACCCGCGAGTAGGCGAATGAGGGTGGATTTACCAGCACCGTTTGGGCCCAGCAGGCCGATACGCGTACCGGGCAGAATGCGCAGGTTAATGTTTTTTATGAGCGGTGTGTCACCGTAACCCACGCTGGCGCCGTCTATATGCAACAGTGAAAGGGGCAATTTTTCCGGTTGAGAAAAGGCAAATTTAAACGGCGCATCAACATGCGCAATGGCGATGATCTCCATCTTTTCCAGTGCCTTGAGACGACTCTGTGCCTGTCGGGCCTTGGTTGCCTGGGCGCGAAAACGATTCACGAAAGAGCGCATGTGCTGGATTTCGCGCTGCTGACGTGACTGCATTGCGCGTTGATGCATCAGGTCTTCGGCATGTTGTTTTTCATAGGAGGAATAATTGCCCTGATAGAGGCGAATACTCTTGCCATCCAGATGTGCCACGTAGTTGACCACATTGTCGAGGAAGTCACGGTCATGCGAAATGAGCAGCAGGGTGCCGGGGTAACGGCGCAGCCATTGTTCCAGCCACAGCACCGCTTCCAGATCCAGATGATTGGTGGGTTCGTCGAGCAACAGCAGACCCGATGGACACATCAGTGCGCGTGCAAGATTCAGACGTACTCGCCAGCCACCGGAGAAATTTTTCACCGGCTGCGACAGTTCGTCGTCACTAAAGCCCAGGCCGTGCAGCAGGGTCGAGGCGCGTGCCTTCGCGGTGTAGCCGCCAATGGTGTCGAACTCTGTATGTAGCACGGCGAGACGATGTCCGTCGTCACTGCCTTCGGCTTTGGCGATGGCGCTTTCCAGCTCACGCAGATGCACATCACCGTCCATGACAAAATCCAGTGCCGCCTGTGGCAGCCCCGGGGTTTCCTGAGAGACGTGTGCGATAACCCAGCCCGAGGGCATTTCCAGCTGGCCGGTATCGGCGTGTAATTCGCCGCGCAACATGGCGAAGAGGCTGGATTTGCCGGTGCCATTGCGCCCGGCGACACCCATTTTCCAGCCGGCATGAATGCGCAGATTCACATCGGCGAACAGCACATTCTTGTCGCGGCGCAGGCTTAGTTGTTGCAGGTTAATCATGCGGCGGGATTATACGGGCATAAGCGCGCAGGATGTTTTTTTTCTGGGTGAGGAGATTGCCGGGCAGAAAGTCGCCGGGACTGACCCAGCGACAGGATGACGGTTTTTAGTCTATGTCGGTCGGCTTGGCGCTAGCGTAATCCGACATGACACTAATCCCGGAAATTCGTATATTGCAGGGGCAGACCCACTTTTGCATTGCGCAGCAGGGCGATGGCATCCTGCAGATCGTCGCGTTTCTTGCCGGTAATACGCACCTGTTCACCCTGAATGGATGACTGCACCTTGAGTTTGGCCTCTTTCACCAGCTTCACCACCTTGCGAGCCAGATCGGAGTCCAGTCCCTGACGGGCGGTAAGTACCTGTTTGGCCTCCTTACCGGCGATGAACAGTTCGTCTTCCTTGATACAGGCGACGTCGATGCCACGTTTACTCATCTTGTTATGCAGAATGTCCTTGATCTGGTCGACCTGAAAGTCAGACTCGGCGCATACTGTCATGACGTTTTCCTTCTGCTCCACGCGTGCATTGGTGCCTTTGAAATCGAAGCGATTGGTCACCTCACGGTTAGTTTGATCCACGGCATTGGCCAGTTCGTGCAGATCAATTTCTGAAACAACATCAAATGAAGGCATGGCGGTTCTCCTTTTTTAAGCGGACTCGCGGATTGTAACGAATCTCGTCGGGATGTATAGCTTGCGACTATCAATGAAATAGTTGATATCAATTTCTCAAGGCCTTCGCAGTCATATATAGTTGCCGACCAGTGAAAAACCCGACGAACCTCTGGGCTAATTGAGAGGTTTTATTACGAAATAGCACGAGAAGGAGAAAGACATTGAGCGTATTAGTTACCCAGGAAGCACCTGATTTTACCGCAGCCGCAGTGATGGGCGATGGCAGTATCAAAGAAGATTTCAAACTGTCTGATTATCGCGGCAAGTATGTGGTTCTGTTCTTTTACCCGCTGGACTTCACCTTTGTGTGTCCGTCAGAACTGATCGCTCATGATCATCGTCTGGCCAAGTTCAAAGAGCTGGGTGTTGAAGTGATTGGTGTCTCCATCGACTCGCAGTTCACCCATCACGCCTGGCGTGAAACCCCGGTTAACAAGGGCGGTATCGGTCAGGTGGGTTACCCACTGGTGGCCGACATTACCCACAGCATCTGTCAGGCCTATGGCATTGAACACCCCGCCGGTGTGGCTCTGCGTGGTTCATTCCTGATCGACAAGGAAGGTATTGTGCAGTCTCAGCAGGTCAACAACCTGCCGCTGGGTCGTAACGTCGACGAGATGGTGCGCCTGGTTGAAGCCCTGCAGTTCACCGAAGAGCATGGTGAAGTCTGCCCGGCAGGCTGGAACAAAGGTGATACCGGTATGAAGCCAGATGCCGATGGCGTCGCTTCTTACCTGGCAGCAAACGCGGACAACCTGTAACTCATCCTGACAGGTTCTTGCGTACCGAAGACAGCTCGGCTC
>JBFIID010000186.1:0-5648 GCA_041601415.1 Gammaproteobacteria bacterium | reverse complement strand
TTGACGCTCAATTCACTGACGCTGAGGGTCTGTTTGTCCATATTGGCATGGGCGGTGGTCAGCACCTCCAGATCCACGCCACCTTTGGTTGGAATCGCTTCACCTTCCATGTGGGCAATTAACTTCAGTGGCTTCAGATGCATGTCATTGGCCGTGCCACTCAACACCGCGTCGAGGTTAATGGTCTGCAGGGTTTTACCCAGTTCTTCCTGACCCGCGACCGCAAGTAAGGTCTTCAGATCAGTACCTGACAGTTTCAGGTTGCCGTCCACTTTGGGATTCTTACCATTGACACCGCTGGCCTTGATGTCGCCTGTCAGGGTAATACCAAGCACGCTGGCACTCAGCGGAGAAAGCCGCGCATTACCGGAATTCATGTCGGTATCGACCGCGGTCTCCAGCATAAAACTGGCGTACTTGCTGTCTTTGATCTTGTCGGCGCGTTCACCCTCACCGGCGAGACGTAACAGCCCCGGCAAATCATCCCCCTTCACATTGAGATGCCCTTTCACGGCAGGGATCGCATCCATCATGTTGCTCAGTTTTAGATCGCCCCGTACTTCGGTGCCGATGATATCGATGCTGAAATCGGCCAGATGTGCGGTACCCGCCTTCATGTCTGCATCGATCGTGGTTTTCAGCATGAAGTCATTGCGTTTATTGGCAGCCATCTGATCCGCCGTAGCGGTCTGACCCACGGCGCGCAATAGCCCGGCGAGGTCATCACCCTTGACGTTGAGCTGGCCTTTCACTGACGGCTTGTTCTCCAGCAGGTTGGCCATTTGCAGATCGCCCTGTACGTCGGTACCCAGAGTCTTCAGGGTGAAATTACCCAGATGCGCCGTACCGGCTTTCATGTCTGCATCAATCGCTGCTACCAGCGAGAACTGTGCCTTGCCACCGGGCAGATTTGCCCCCGTTAGATCGGCGTTAATTTCAAACGGCTTGAGGGCGTAAACCTTGTTTTCCAGATCATAGGTAATGGTGCCCTGCAGACTGATATCACCGGCTGTCTGCGGCTCCTTCACTTCGGCCGTCACCGAGAGTTCCAGATCGATCGGCTTACCCAGTACCACCTGACCGGTGCTGACGTTCAGGTTGCGCAGAGCGACCTTCTGCCCCGCCATCCGGTCATCCCAGATCAACTGACTGTTCTTGATGTCCAGACCGCCCAGAGCCAGTGAGGCTACTTCACCACCCGAGCCTGAAGGTGTGTCTGCTGCGGGTTTTGCCGGCGCTTTGACCAGATCATCCCAGTTGCTGACACCCTCCTTATTGCGCGCCAGGTTGATCGATGCGTCATGCAGAATCAGGGCATCCATCTCGACCTGTTTTTTCAGCAGCGGTAAAACCTGCACCGCGACCTGCGCCTTGCCGATAGACATGAAGGGCTGATCGCCGAAGCCCGCGGCATTGCTGAGACTCACCTGCTCCAGACTAACGCCCAATTTGGGCCAGAATGACCAGGAAATGTTGCCCTCCATGCTGAGGTCACGCCCCGTCTGTTCCTTTACCGCCGTGGTGATCTGCCCTTTGTAGTCGTTAGGATCGATCAGGGTCACCAGCGCGACCGCGCCGATCACCGCTACCAACACAATAAAGACCGTTCCGAAGAGAAGAAATTTGATTAGCTTGGCCATGAGGTTTCCTTATTTATATTCTGAGGCGCGGCGTGCATCTCCACGCACCTTGTCCGCTGGGTAACGCTGTTCATTGATGCTGATTTTTTTCTGCGTGGCGTCAATCAGATCGACACCCAGGGTGTCTGCTGCCCTGATCGTGTAAATCAATATATCCGCCAGTTCCTGGCTAACGTCTTCGAGTTTATCCGCTGGTAACTCGCGGCTCTGTTGTTCGGTCAGCCACTGGAAATGTTCCACCAGTTCAGCGGCCTCTGCGATCAAGGCCATCGCCAGATTTTTCGGCGAATGGAACTGCTCCCAGTCACGCTGTTGTGCAAATTCAGACAACCGTCGGCGTAAATGTTCCAGACTGTCGTCATGATTCGTCATGCTGCTATCTTGTTGTTACCCAAACGGCGTGGATGATGCCCGGCACCCAAAAGAAAAAGCATAGAACAATATTGATGATGAGATCTTTACCCGCGCCTTTTTTCAGAAACACCGCCAGCGGTGGTAACAGAAAAGCAACGATGATCAGTACCAGTTTATTATCCATACATAACAGCCTTTATTGTTTAAGCGGAGGTGGTCTTCAGTTCTGCAGTCGTTGACGGCCTCGCGCCACCGCCTGTTTCACCTGTGCGGGTGCCGTACCCCCGTAAATATCGCGCGCTGCCACCGACCCCTCAAGGGTCAGTACCTCGTAGACATCCTCGCCGATTCGATCCGAGAAGGAGCGCAGTTCATCAAGCGACAGGTCGGCCAGATCAACCTCTTTATCCAGGGCCGCGCGTACGGCCTTGCCGACAACCTCATGGGCATCACGGAAGGGTATACCCTTGCGCACCAGGTAATCCGCCAGATCGGTGGCGGTGGTAAAGCCAGCCGTGGTGGCCTCCAGCATGCGCTGACGATTAACCCGAACGGCAGGCATCATGTCGGCATAGGCGCGCAGACTGCCACGCAGGGTGTCGATGGTGTCGAACAGGGGTTCCTTGTCTTCCTGATTGTCCTTGTTATAGGCCAGCGCCTGCCCCTTCATCAGGGTCAGCAGACCAATCAGGTTACCGATCACCCGTCCCGACTTGCCGCGGATCAATTCAGGCACATCGGGGTTTTTCTTCTGCGGCATGATCGATGAACCGGTACAGAAAGCATCACTGATCTCGACAAAGCTAAACTGCTGCGACGACCACAGCACCAACTCTTCCGAGAAGCGCGACAGGTGCATCATGATCAGGGAGCCACAGGCATTAAATTCGATCGCAAAATCACGATCACTCACTGCATCCAGCGAGTTCTCGGTGATCGCCGCAAAACCCAGTTGTTCGGCAACATAGGCGCGATCCAGCGGATAACTGGTGCCGGCCAGTGCGGCGGACCCCAGCGGTAACACATTGACCCGTGCGCGACATTCCAGCAAGCGCTGACGATCACGCATGAGCATTTCAAACCAGGCCAGCATGTGATGACCAAAGGTCACCGGCTGCGCAGCCTGTAAATGGGTAAAGCCCGGCATGATGGTATCGGCCTCGCGCTCGGCAACCTCCAGCAGGGCCTGTAGCAGACGCTCGAGCTGTTCCTGAATCAGGTCGATGGAACCACGCAGGTAGAGGCGAATATCCGTCGCTACCTGATCATTGCGAGAGCGACCGGTGTGCAGTTTCTTGCCCACATCACCGATCATCTCAACCAGACGCGCCTCGATATTCATGTGCACGTCTTCCAGCGCAATAGACCAGGTGAACTGCCCCTGTTCTATTTCTTCGCGTATTTTACCGAGACCATCACAGATTGATTCACTCTCTTCCTTGCTGAGTACGCCGACCCGTGCCAGCATACAGGCATGGGCCATAGAGCCCTCAATATCGCAGGCATACATGCGCTGATCAAATTGCACCGAGGCGGTAAACTCTTCCACAAAGGCATTGGTGGGTTCATTAAATCGACCACCCCAGGACTGGTTTTTTGTACTATCGTTCATTAGGTTTTTTTTTCATCGAAACAGGTTGAGACAGTATACCCCAAGCATGTGAGTAACACGGACTGAGTCGGGCCATGGATTCAAAAAATTTTCCGGACACACAAAATCTGTTTCTACCGGATTTCTGTGACATCCGCGTTATCTTCATCGTGCTGGTGATGGCCGAGCTGTTGGCCTTCATCCTGACCATCTCGGGTTCGACCTCACTGATGGAGAGTTTCAGTGATCTGGCCCTGATCTCGCTGTTTACCCAATGGGTCTCATTGAGCTGTCTGGTGGTGCTGTGTATCAGCCGTCGTTATCTCTGTCGCCTGCCACAAACGGCCGCAGCAATTACCGCCTATCTGCTGATTCTGCTGGTCGCCAGCCTCGTCAGTCAGGCCGCCTGGTGGTCACTGAATCCCGAACTCCTGCCCGCTGAGGTGGCAGATGCGCGCTATCTGCAGTTCATGTTCCGTAATCTCACTATCACCGCGCTGGTGGCGGCAATTACCCTGCGCTATCTCTATGTACAGTACCAGTGGCGTCAGCAACTACAGGCCGAGACCCGCGCGCGAATTCAGGCCCTGCAATCTCGTATTCGCCCCCACTTTCTATTTAACTGCATGAACACCATTGCCAGCCTGACACGACAGAACCCGGCACAGGCCGAGCAGGCGGTGGAAGATCTGTCTGACCTGTTTCGTATCTCGCTGGGCGAAGCCAGTCGCCGCATCACCCTCGCGGAGGAACTGGAAGTCTGTCGGCAATACCTGCGCATTGAAGGCCTGCGTCTGAACGAACGCCTGCAGACCGAATGGGATACCGATAAGCTACCGATGGATGCCTTAATCCCGGCCCTGACGATTCAGCCATTACTGGAAAATGCCATCTATCACGGTATCGAGCCTCTGGCCGAGGGCGGGCGCATTCTGATCCGTGGCGAATTCAATCAGGGACTCTGTCGTATCAGTGTCGAAAATCCGGTAACGGAGGCCACCATTCCCGGTCATCAGCACGGTAATCAACTGGCGCAGGACAATGTGCAACAGCGCCTCAGCGCCTATCATGGCAACAAGGGTCAGTTACAGATCCAGATGGATGAAGACAACTGTCGATATTGTGTGACCATTCAGTTCCCTTATGTACAGGTGGAAGATGCGGATTTTAATCGTTGATGACGAAGCGCTTGCACGCGAGCGACTAAAATCCCTGCTCGCCGAACTGGCTGTGGAGACGGAGTTGCTGGAGGCCGCCAACGGACTTGAGGCGCTGCAGATCTGCCAGCAACAGCCGGTGCAGACCCTGTTACTGGATATCCGTATGCCGGCCATGGATGGTATCGAAGTGGCAAGGCATCTGGGCCAGACACCACACCCGCCCTCAATCATCTTCACCACTGCCTACGATCAACACGCCCTGGCCGCGTTTGAAAACCACGCCGTCGACTATCTACTCAAACCGGTCAAGCTGGAACGTCTGCGTCAGGCACTGGAAAAAGCCAGTCTGCTTAACCAGTCACAATTACATGGCCTGCAGGACGCAACCCAGAGTACCCGCCGCCATTTGAGTGCGCAGCAACAGGGGCAAATGAAGCTGATTCCGGTCCGGGAGGTTCGTTATCTTCAGGCCGATCATAAATATGTCACTGCGGTGTCGGCAGACACTGAGTTATTACTGGAAGATTCCCTGAAGTCGCTGGAAAAGGAGTTCCCCGATGATTTTTTGCGCATCCATCGAAATGCGCTGGTCGCTCTGCGGTACGTGGAATCCGTGGAAAAAGACAGTGACGGGGCAGGTTTGATTCGACTGCGTGGTATCAGTCAACCACTCTCGGTGAGCCGTCGTCACCTGGCTCAGGTAAAACGCCAGCTGAAACAAAAACCCTGAGTGCAGTCCCGTTGACTGCACTCAGGCTGCATTTATGCCTGTTTGTTTTCCTGTACTTCGTCGGACTTCTTTGGTGCCGCAACCCGTTTCCGTTTGGGCGTTTTGGCGGGTTTTGCTTCCGTCGTTACCTTCAATGCAGACATGCCTGATTCGGCACTTTTGGTAATATGCTC
>JBFIID010000185.1:0-5653 GCA_041601415.1 Gammaproteobacteria bacterium | reverse complement strand
TGGGCGCGTTGCGCGAGTTTTTCCAGAGCGGTTTCCGAGAGACCTGAAAACAGTGGCACAAGTTTGATTAATTCGCGGGCAGAAACCTTGCGGATGTTTGAGGGTAATTTCGGTAGATCGCGCAGGGCGTGGTGGATTGTCTGCTCAATGCGGGTGTAGGCCTTGGCACCGATCTCGCCGTTGTGGTGTTCATGATGTACCCGCTGGTCAGCGGCAATCAGCGCCACTCTCTGAAACAATCGGTGTTCGTACTTGTGATAAAACTTCGGAAACTCCTGACGAATCGTATCCAGTCGTTGATAACGTTGCGCCATGCGTTGCCGATAGACATCGGCGACCATCTCGCGTTTTTCCGGATCCAGTGTGGTGTTTGTTTCCAGCGCCCGGATCGTTGCCTTGCACATCAGGGTGCTGGCGATGTCATGCTGGAGACGATGAGAGAGACGCAAGGCCTGATACCATGACAGGAGTCCGCCCGCCCAGTTGACCTCCCTGAGGCGCTTCAGAATAGCCTTTTCGAGACGCATGAAGGGGCTCATGCCGGGGGCCGTTTCCGGTACCTCATCAATTTCGGTGTTGGCCCATATCTCACGGTCGCGTTGCAGGGTGTTGCGCAAATCCAGATAGGTATAGTTCTGAATCAGTCCCAGCGCGTAGAGTTGTTCCAGTTCATCTGCCTCGACGCGCAGGGCCTCAAGGTGAACCTGGCGCACATCATCGTGGCCTATGGTGCCCTGGGCATGGGAATGAAAGGTGTGCTCCATCGATCGATCAATTTTGTCCCGCGTTTCGGTTGAGAGCAAAGTGGCCTTCTGAAAACGGTTCAGTACAGAGCTTGCCTTATCGCGCGCATTATTCAGTCCCCGATCGAGTTCGGTTTCCTCGTCGCTGGTGAGTTTGTCGATACCCAGCGCGTGGATCAGAAAACGGATACTGGGGGCATTTACCAGCAGGCTGAAGATCACCACACCCAGAGTGACATTGACCAGAAAATCACGTTCCGGCAGGGTTTCAGGAATGGACAACACAATCGCAATCGCGAGGCCGCCCTTCAGGCCTCCCCACCACATGATATGTTGATCACCCATACGAACCTTCGGCAGTGAGAAGAAGCGTGTGGTAGCAGGAACCAGTGGATAGACCGCACAGGCGCGAGCACACAGCACCAGCGCGGCGGCGATCAGGATCTCTTCCACATGCTCAGCCAGAGACTGTATGTCGACCAGCAGGCCAACCAGAAGAAACAGCAGTGAATTACAGATCAGGACGATAAATTCCCAGGTTTCCGTGATCAGTAACGAGGCCGACTGCGAGATGCGGGTCTTGCCATAGACGCCGAGACAGATGGCGGCAGTGACGACCGCCATTACGCCCGATACATGCAGGCTATGTTCCGCCACGATGAAGCTGGCATAGGCCATGATCAGTGAGAGCACGACCAGTGCGCTATCCCCGGCATTCAGGCGACGCATACATTCACTCAGGCCCATACCGAACAGCCCACCAACCAGAATGCCGCCAAAAAACACCAGCAGGAAATCCCACACGGCGAAGGCCGCATCAGCGAAAGACAGACTGCCTGCCAGCGCCAGTCCAAGGAGAATATGAAACAACACGATGGCGGTGGCATCATTGAACAGGGACTCGCCTTCAACCAGGATGGTGAGGCGCAACGGGGCGCCGAGTTCTTTGAACAGCGCGACGACGGCAACCGGGTCGGTGGCGGAAATGAGTGCGCCGAACAGCAGTGAGACGATAGGGTTGATATCCAGGATCAGCCAGAACCCCAAACCCACCAGACCGGTGGAGATCAGCAGTGCGGGGATCGCCAGGGTCAGCACTGGGGCCAGATCCTTGATCAACTGGCGGGCATCCAGGTTAAATGCGGATTCGAACACCAGAGCCGGCAGAAACAGGAAGAACACCAGATCCGGAACCAGGTGATGCATTGTCATCGCATGTTGCAGTTCGGACAGTGCGTGCAGTGCCTCGATATGGCTGGAAACACTGTTCAAAGCAATACCGATGATGACCAGAAAGACGGTGAAGGGGATGGGTAAATTTCGGCACAGGCCAGCGGCCAGCATGGCTATGCCCAACAAACCCATAATGACGAGAATAATTTCGGAAAGAGGCAACGTTTCAGCCTATCTGCGTTGTTGTTATGCTTAACCCTGAGCTTAGACCATTCGAGCCATGACTTACATCATCCGTCAGCTAAAACACGCCCTCCGAATGCCCTCGCTTGCGGGTTGTGCATTGCTTTGTCTGCATGCCTGCAGCACTCACCCCGTTGCACAGAATGAATTGCCCGCGATAGAGATACTGCAGCAGGAAACACTGATGTTCGGTCAGCCGCGTTTTATTGCCTACCCGCGACCGGATCACTTCTCGATCTGTTATGGCAATACCTGTGCGGCGGTTGCCCAGTTATCACTGCAGGCAGCGCAGTGGTCCAGGATAAGCGAACTGTTCAGCGCAGATCAGAATTCCGAACAGGAGCAGCAGGCGATTCGAACTGCGGTAGCACGGCTGGAACGTTTTAGTGGAGAACTCACCGGCACGGATCAGGACCGGGGGCGAAACCTGCCCGGGTGGGGGCTGTCGGGCCAGATGGACTGTATTGATGAGTCAACCAATACCACCGTCTACCTGAGTATGTTGCAGTCGCAGGGCCTGTTGCGCTGGCATAGCCTTGATTCACGTGTCTCGCGCGGCATCTCTGCGTGGCAGCCTCCGCACTTTACGGCGGTGATCAGACACACCGGCACGCAAAAAAAGTACGCGGTCGATTCCTGGTTTCTGGACAATGGACAGCCACCTTTTGTGATACCGCTAAAGGACTGGATGAACGGTTGGGAACCTGATGCTTGATGAATTTTTCGGATACACTATGATGCAAAAGAAATACAAACAGGTCACAGTAGAATGTCCCCACAAGAAGAACAGCAAAACCCGCGCGAAGGAACCCGTCATCTGATCGAAAAAATGCTCGCCGAGCGTGACGATATGCTGGCTTTGATGTGTAAGGTCTCCGGCCTGCAACCCTACACCCACGACAAACCCGTCAAGGAAGAACTGGAAGAATTCAACGAGATCCTGATGGACTATATTGCCGCAGGACATTTCGGCCTGTACGAGCGCATCGCCGAAGGCAAGGAACGACGTAAGGCGGTACTTGAAGCCGCTCGCGAGATTTATCCGCGCATCGATGATACGACCCAGATAGCGGTAAGCTTCAACGATAAATACGAGTCAATGGATGAGGCTGGAATTGTCGCCAACCTGATCAACGACATGCCACGGCTGGCGGAAGAAATCTCTGATCGCATCGATCTGGAAGATCGACTGATCAGCGCAATGCTTGAGTGACGCCCTCTGTAGGGGCTTAATCCTCCCCCTGCACCTTGTGTTTCATGCGGATAAAATCCTTGTGTGAGACATGCAGTAGATCAGCAATCTTGCGCACATAATAATCTTCGTACTTGTCAATTTCCTGATCGGCATAGGCAACCTGCCAGAGCATCTCAATAATGCTGACCCGTTCTGCGCGCGATAAGTGGCTGTTGAGCACCTGGGTAAATTCATGCAGGGACACAGAGTCTTCGGAATTGATTTCTGCCTCCAGCATCAGATCAGCCGACTCATCCGGCGTTAGTTCATAAACCTCACTCACCACCTTGAGCATGGTCTCGCGTTCAGACTTCGCGATATGCTGATCGGCACGACTGACCTCCATCAGCAGAGAGGCGGTTGCAAGGCGCAGTGCATGTTGATCATCAACCGGATGATCGCGATGCCGGGTCTCAAAAAAACTTTTAATCTTATGCAGCATGGGTCTGGTGGGTTCGCTTAGTTGGTTACTCGGTGCAGAATGTACTGGCCATCAATAAAATCGTCAAAATAGTCATCTACCATGGGGTGATTAATCGCTTCTTCACTGTCATCCAGCAACAGATTGCGTTCTGCCACATAGGTTTCGTGAATCGCATTGTGAACCCAGATACGGTACCAGGGCTGATCTTTTGGTGGCAGGGTTTTGGCGTTCATCTGATACCAGTCATCAGAACCCATGAAAACCGGATCAACATCGACAATCACCCCCCGATACTGAAACAATCTGTGACTCACAATTTGTCCCACGGTAAACTTGGCGTTATGAATTTCCATCTCAACTTCCTGACAGGCCTAAAAACATCATACCTGCAAATATTGGCATTGCCACAATGAAAGAGTTCCAGGATCTGGCTGCACGCGACCTCGCCACCCTGTGGCATCCCTGCACACAAATGAAGGATCACGAACAGCTCCCCATGATACCCATCCGCCGCGGTGACGGGGTGTGGCTGGAGGATATGCAGGGTAAGCGTTATCTGGATGCCGTCAGCTCCTGGTGGGTGAATCTGTTTGGCCATGCGAATCCACGCATCACCGATGCTATCAAGGCGCAGCTGGATGACCTTGAACAGGTTATCCTGGCGGGTTTCACCCATCGACCGGCGATTGAACTGGCAGAAAAGCTGGTCGCCGTCACCCCCGACCCGCTACGGCGTGTGTTTTATGCCGACAATGGTTCTGCGGCAGTCGAGATAGCGATGAAGATGAGTTTTCATTACTGGCTGAATTGCGACAGGCCAGAAAAAAAGCGCTTTATCAATCTGCAGAATGGATACCACGGTGAGACCATCGGCGCACTGTCGGTAGGGGATGTCGCACTCTACAAAGAGACCTACGGCCCGCTATTGCTGGATGTGATCACGGCGCCTTCGCCGGACTGCTATTACCGTGAGCCCGGTGTGGATTGGGAGGCGCATTCGCTCAGCAAGATTGCACCGATGCGCGCCTTACTGGAACGTCACGCGCATGAGGTATGCGCCATCATCGTCGAACCCCTGGTGCAGTGTGCGGGTAATATGCGTATGTATCACCCTGCGTATCTGACCGAATTACGTAAACTCTGCGATGAATATGAAGTGCACCTGATAGCGGATGAAATTGCCGTCGGGTTTGGTCGTACAGGTAGCATGTTTGCCTGTGAGCAGGCGGCCATATCACCAGACTTCATGTGTCTCTCCAAAGGTCTGACCAGCGGTTATCTGCCACTCTCGGCGGTACTCACCACGGAACCCGTTTATCAGGCATTTTATGCCGATTATGATGCGATGCGGGGTTTCCTGCATTCGCACAGTTTTACCGGCAACCCCCTCGGTTGCAGTGCGGCACTGGCCAGTTTGCAGATCTTTGAAAGCGATGATGTGTTGCAGGCGAATCAGCGACTGGCGGCGGTCATGGCCGAGGCCACCGCGCACTTCGTCGATCACCCACATGTCGCCGAAGTACGTCAGACCGGCATGATCCTGGCGATCGAACTGGTACGCAACAAAGCCACGCGTGAGGAATATGACTGGCGCGAGCGGCGAGGACTACGGGTTTATCAATACGGACTCGAGCACGGCGCCTTACTCCGGCCATTGGGAAATGTGGTGTATTTCATGCCGCCCTATGTGATCACCGAGGAACAGATTCGCTGGCTGGCAGACATTGCCTGGCAGGGTATAGAACACGCGACCAGTGACAGCTAAACAATGACCATTTCGCGCATCTATATCGAGCAGGATATTCAGCCAGAGTCCGAGCTGGAACTGCCCAAAGC
>JBFIID010000184.1:0-5671 GCA_041601415.1 Gammaproteobacteria bacterium | reverse complement strand
TCGATCTCGCCTTCCTCGGTTTCGCCGGCCGCATTAATGGCCTGATACCAGAATAAGGACATGCTCAGAGTTCCTGCGTCAGACGCAGTATTTCGTCCAGTGTGGTGTAGCCGGCCATGGCCTTGCGCAGACCGTCTTCATACATGTTGAACATGCCCTGCTGGCGGGCAACCTTCTGGATTTCTCCGGCCTCGGCATGGGAGAGCACCAGTTTGCGTATGGCATCGGTGATGGTCAGAATTTCAATTACCGCGGTACGCCCCTGGAAGCCCGTGTTATCACAGTGTGAACAGCCATTGGGTCGATACAGGGAAATGTCGGTCTCGTCTGTCAGGCGCTGCAATTCCGGCAGTATTTCCGCATCCGGGCTGATCGCCGTGCGGCAATGGCTGCACAGGGTGCGTACCAGTCGCTGGGCGATAATCGCATTCACGGTAGAGGTGAGCAGGTAGTCTTCAATGCCCATATCCAGTAAGCGCGTGACCGCACTTCCGGAATCGTTGGTATGCAGGGTAGACAGTACCAGATGGCCTGTCAGGGCCGACTGTACGGCAATCCGGGCGGTTTCCAGGTCGCGCATCTCACCAATCATGATGATGTCCGGGTCCTGGCGCAGGATGGAACGCAGGGCACTGGGAAAATCCAGCCCGATCTTGCTTTTCACATGGATCTGGTTAATCCCCTGCAACTGGTATTCCACCGGGTCTTCAACGGTGAGAATTTTACGTTCGGTACTGTTCATGTGATTCAGTGCGGCATACAGGGTGGTGGTTTTACCACTACCGGTGGGGCCGGTGACCAGCACGATGCCATTCGGCATATTCAGAATATCTTTTATCTGTTGTTCCTGTTCAGGCAGGAAGCCCAGCGGTTTGAAGTCCAGCGGGATGCCTTTTTTGTCGAGCAGACGCATGACCACGCTTTCACCGTGCAGGGTGGGTACGGTGGAGATACGGAAATCAATCTCCTTGCCGCGCAGTTTGAGCATGATGCGGCCATCCTGTGGCAGGCGACGCTCGGCGATATTGAGTTTTGACATGATCTTGATGCGCGAAATGACCGCAGCGGTCATTCTTGGTGGCGGCGATTCTACTTCACGCAGCACACCGTCAACCCGCAGGCGCACAATCAGCCGATCCACAAAGGGCTCGATGTGGATATCCGAGGCGCGCAGATCCACGGCCTGCTGAATCATATGGTTCACGACACGAATAACCGGTGCCTCGCTGGCCATGTCGCGCAATTGCTCGACATCCAGTTCATTCTCATCATTGTTATCGTCGTTACTGGATAACTTACCCATCTCGCTGCGGCCATCGCCATAACAACGGTCAATGGCACGTTCAATGTCGGATTGCAGTCCCAGACAGGGGCTTATCTGCTTGTCACTGGCTACCGCAATGGCACGTATGACGTGGCTGGCGCGGGGATCAGCCATTGCCAGTCGGATCTCTGTGTCGGATTCGTCAATCGGGATGGCAAACACCGATTTCATGTAACGTGGTGAGATGTTCGTGCTACTCACGGCAATATCGGGGTACTCGGTACTGTCCAGCAGGGTTAGTCCGGTGAGGTTTGCGAGCAGGCTGGCTACATCGGCTTCTGCGACCAGACCCAGTCGAACAAGCTGAATCGGCAGGGAATCAGCCCCCTTATGCGGCAGTGCGATAACACGTTTCAACTCGGCGGCGCTGAGTTTGCCTTCTGCAACCAGTTGTTCACCCAGTGGGTCCTGTTTGAAGCCGGATTCGGGGCTTCTATTTATGGCAGTTAATTCACTCATTGCCCTATCGTACTTTGATTGGAATCAATTTCACATAGCGATTCCGGGATAGTTTTACGTTAGACTAGCCCTAATCAGCAGATCAAGTGAAACTGCTGTAAAAACCTGAACTTATGAACAGTATTAAACATAGCTTAAGAACAGTGAGAAAGAATCAATCGCAAGGTGTAATCGGAGACTTCCTGAGCTGGTGGTGGCTTGAGCTATGTGCCTTACGTCCGACGGCCTGGGGTTCAAACCCAGCACAGTCGAGTAACCTGATATTTCAGCTTGAAGACGACCAGTTGGTGGTTCGTTTTCAATCACAGGAAGGCAATGAGGTACTGGGCCATTACTCCCTGACTGACGAGTCGGTCGATGGGGAAGCCGCACTGGCGGATAAAATCCGACTGCTGCAGAAACAACAGCCCGTACAACAAATTTTACTCCCCTCTGACTGGATAGCGATATTACCCGTCACACTGCCAGCGGCAGCAAAAGACAATCTGGAGCAGGTACTGCGTTTTGAAATGGATCGGCAGACACCGTTTAAGCCTGCTGATGTCTATTTTGATTATAGTATCGTGGAACAGGACCGCCTGCAGGGCGATATACAGCTGGATCTGGCCGTGGTACCCCGTAAGCGCCTGGAAGATCTGTTCAGCGCGGTGAAACGTCTGGGTGGAACCCCCGGTTTGATGGATGTCTGCACGGGGCAGGGCGACGAGACTCTGGGCTATAACCTGATGCCGAGTGGACACGGCCCGGAACGCCGTCCGATGTTTGCCGGCCTGAATGGGATACTGGCCGGCGTCGCTCTCCTGTTGTTTATTGTGGCCCTCGCGATTCCGCCCATACAACTCTATGAAAGCCGCGAAACCCTACGAGAGCAGGTCAGTAAGGCCCGGCAGGTGGCAAACAAGGTTGCTGCTCTGCGCGCAGATTATCAGGCCCAGGTAGACAGTCTGCAAAACTTGTTGGGTAGCGGGGAACAAAGACCCTCAAATCTACAGATCCTGGACGAAGTCGCACGCCTGCTGCCAGACGACACCTGGTTATCGAATCTCGATTTGGACCCACAGGGGCTGAAACTGCAGGGTGAGTCGGAGGGTGCATCGCGTCTGATTAGCCTGATTGAATCTTCGGAACTGTTTAACCAGACCACCTTTACGTCACCTGTGACGCAAAATAGACGGACGGGCAAAGAGGCCTTCTCAATGTCTACTCGTCTGAATCATTCGCAGGGGCAGAAGCAGCATGATTGAGAACTTGAGTGCCGCGAATCGCCGTCTGCTGGCGATAGGTCTGTTACTGCTGAGTGTGCTGTTCATCTATTTTGGTCTACCGCATCCCTATCTGACGGCAGTGGGGGATATGTCAAATGAAATCAGTGTGTTGGAAGACAAACTGGAACGTTATCGTAGCGTTGGGGCTATGCGTGGTGAGTTACAGAAACAGGTGCAGGCACTGAAGTCTGACAGTCAGGTGAATGCGCGTTTCCTGCAACAGAAAACCCCGGCCCTGGCAGCGGCGGATCTGCAGCGTCATCTCAAGTTAAAGGTGTCGGAAACCGGCGCCCAGTTGATGAGCACACAATCGCTGGGTAACAGTCAGTTTGGCGAGTTTGTCGCGATTTCAGTCAAGGCGGTGATGCGCGGTAGTAGCGAGGATCTACATGCACTGTTCAAGCAGCTGGAAGGGCAACAGCCCTTGCTTCGGATTGAGAAACTGTCCATCCAGCGCACGCGTACCTATTCGACAGTGAGCAGCGCCAATGCAGAGAAACTAATCATAACGTTCACCATCACCGGTTATCTATGGCCTCAGGATAATGAATCCCAATAACAGCAAATATCACAAATTGACCCTGTGTCTGGTTGTCATCTGTCTGCTAATGGCCGCGCTTATCATGCATCTCCTCACCGAGCAGGATACGGTGGAAACGGCGGGTGTTGTGGCCAGCAAAAAAGCGCAGGTGTCTAGCGCAGAGGTTTCTCCCCTTGCCGCAGTTGAGGGTGAGCAGGGAGACTATCTGGAATTCGTCAATCGCCCGATGTTTACCGAAAACCGGCGTCCGCCACGGGTCGTGGTAGATACCGGTGAGAAGAAAAAAACGGATCCGAACCTGGCGGCAATTAAACCCGCCTGGGAACTGATGGGGACGGTGGTCACCGCCGGAACCCGCTATGCCCTTTTCTGGAATCCTCAGGGACAGGCCATGTTACGACTTAAACAGGGGGCCACGATGGATGGTTGGGAAATCAGTGAAATCAAGGATAAGCAGGTCGAAATAACACGTGAAGGGCAAGTTCACAACTATGTTCTTCCGGAGTTTAATCAGGAAAATTAGTGTCTTACGACTAACTCTTGTCGAAGAACTCAAGATTATCTATAGTTAACAAGTTACTTTAAGAAGGCTGCGTATCTAGTGAATGGAACTTTTTCTTTTTTGAAACGAACGGGCTGTGTTGTGCTCGTGGCATCGTTTGCCTTTTTGTCGGCCTGCAGTCACGAACCCGATGCCAGAAAGATGATCATTGATGCAGTGGAGCCGCTTCCCGACATTGGTGCAGAACCTGCTCACAGCTATAGCAACCCAAATGCAGATAATCTTGATGCCGCACGCGCCGCAAATATCTCCGAGGTTGAGCAACATGAGCAGGTCTTCGATGGTACGGGTGAATTCGTTAAACCGAGCTCCAGTGGTCGCAAGCTCTCGGCAGAGAAGATCGAGGCGACACTGAATTTCGAGAATGCAGAAGTGCGCGAAGTAGTGGCCGTGATCCTCGGCGATCTGCTGTCTGTGGGCTATGTGATCGATCCCAAAGTCAAAGGCAAGGTAACCCTGCGCAATGAGCAGCCCCTGAGCCGTACTGGTCTTATATCGGTGCTGGAGACCGCGCTGGATCTGAATGATGCGGCACTGGTTGATAAGGATGGGCTGTATCGTGTCGTCCCACGTGCTGCTGCCAAACCTGGTGCCTTCTCTACTGCCAGAAGTGGCCAGACCACACTGACCGGTTACCAGATGCGCGTGATACCGCTGAAGTACATCGCCGCTACAGAAATGCAGAAAATTCTGGGGCCCTTTGTGTCCAGAGAACAGGCCCTGCAGATAGACGAAAAGCGTAATCTTCTGATCGCCACCGGTAACCCCTCTGAAATATCTCAAATGGTTGAAATCAAGGATATGTTCGATGTGGACTGGCTACAGGGTATGTCGGTCGCCCTGTTACCCGTCATGAATACCGATGCGGAAACCATTACCCAGGAGTTGAACGAACTGCTGGCCACGGGTGATGCCGGTGTGATGCAGGATGTGCTGCGCATCATCCCGGTGCAACGACTTAATTCCGTCATGGTTATTACACCGCAACTTAATTATCTGCAGACGGTTAGAACCTGGATGCGCCGCCTGGACATTCCCGGCGGTGGAGCGGCGAATGAACGTCAGTTGTTTGTCTATCGCGTGCAGAACGGACGGGCCGAGGATGTGGCTGAGTTGTTACAGGACCTATTTGGTATTGAGGTCGGAGGCGAAGCACCAGAAGAGCCTGAACTGGCACCGGGTGCGACACCAAGACTCGTGCAACTGCGGCCCGGTGACTCCGACAGTGCCGGCGCAGGCAGCAGTGCCAGCGATGTCATCAAGGTGGATGTGACCACCCAGACAGAAACGAGTCCGCGAGCCAAAGCCTCGCCGGCAAGCGGGAGCGGGCCGACCGAGGGAACCGTCTCGGCGGGTGCTGATGCTTTCTCTGATGTGGGGATAGTGGCGGATACCAGCCGCAACGCATTGCTGATTCTGACCACGCCGGATAAATATCCGAAGATAGAAAAAGCGCTTCATCTTCTGGATGTGCCGCCGCTACAGGTATTACTGGAAGCGACTATCGTTGATGTAAATCT
>JBFIID010000183.1:0-5678 GCA_041601415.1 Gammaproteobacteria bacterium | reverse complement strand
AGTCCGTTTGATCGCGATGGCAAATGGGCGCTTACTGGCCAGATCAATCACGAATTGCTGGAGTGCCTGCTGGACGATAACTATTTCCGTATGCCTTTTCCAAAGAGCACCGGGCGCGACTACTTCAATATGAACTGGCTGGAACAGAAATCGGGGGGATTACTCACGCAGCACACGAGCGCAGATGTACAGGCCACCCTGTTGGCTCTGACGGTAGAAAGCATCTGTCAGGCAATAGAAGCTTCCGCACCGGGCCTGGATGAGGTACTGGTCTGCGGCGGCGGAGCCTTTAATCAGACCTTGATGCAGCATCTAACGAATCGCCTAAATCCACATACCGTTGCAACAACCGCGGCAAGAGGCTTTGATCCGAACTGTATCGAAGCTGTTTGTTTTGCCTGGCTGGCCATGCGCAGGCTGCATAAGCTGTCGGGCAATTTGCCATCGGTAACGGGCGCCGAACACAGTGTCTGTCTTGGCGGCATCTATCAGGCCTGAGTCATCAGGGCTTTTGTGGGCGATCTCTCTGATGATCAACAATACAGAAAAAACCAAAGGGCGTTGATGATTCATTACGAATCTGGTGCACCTCGAGTGGTGCAATATAGGCGATATCCTTTTCACCCAGTTGGTCTCTGCGATCATCACTGATGACGATTCCCGTTCCCCGTACACCAATCACCACATGAGTATGCCGGTGCTTCTCGAGACTGGTATAACCACCCGGGTCGATTTCAAAGTAGCGTAAATCAAAGGCCGTGTTCTCTCCCTGCTGTCCGATCAATTCAACTCGACTGACGCCCTGAAAAGGTAGATGCCTGTCTGCCTTGTAATCGACCGGTGTTCGATGTTGCCACTGGAAGTCGTTTTCAAAACCCAGAAAGGTCTGAATTTGCTGACGCGCCTGTGCCGGTATTTCGCAGGCCGAGGTAAAACTCGAAACGGGCGTCTCTAACTGTTCGTTACTATGTGCTCGAATCTCCTGCAGAAACGCCCGCGTGCCCGTCTGCAGATCAGCAGACCGAGACTGCAGGCCGCCACCAACCAGTAACACGGCGTCCTCACCATATTCCGAGATCATCTCACGCAGATTCTCAAACTGCATACCACCTGCCGGCGCCGGGAAACAGCCAGGCATGCCGCCCAGCGGTTCTTTCAGGCGTTCCGTGATCGCGGCACAGGTCTGTCTGGAAAACGAAAAACGACCACCGTAATTGGGGAAAACCGAAATGTCCGCGCCCGCCATTCGGAACAGACTTCCCAGCAGAATCTCATGCGCAATACCCTGTGTCTCACTGTTGGTATAACTACCGGTCAGGGCGGGATGTGCCATGAGAACCAGATCATGTTTCGCCGCCATAGCGCGCGCTGTATCCATGCCCATCACCATTGGGCAAAGTAGAACACCACGTGCACCTATATTCTGCACATGCTCAAAATAACTCTGCAGTTGTTCGGCAGGTGCACTGATATGCGGAAAATAAAGACAGTGACCCTCGCTCTCCTCATTCGCGGTTAGAACCGCCTGCTGACAGGCCCCTGTTCTGATCTTGAATGTCTCAAGGTCATCCGCCAGATTTTGATCATCCTTGATGATGTCACCACCACCACGGGCAAAACCCGCAGCCATCTGCGTCATCGCCGGCAGAGACAGTCCGCGTGGTTTAATTGCCGTTGCCAATAACGGTCTGCCATACACACCCAGCAGCGCACGCAGTCCATCAATCCCATAAGCCGGTCCCTGCAGCCCGGATAACAATGAACCGGGTAAACGCATATCCACAATGCGAACCCCGGGAAACAGTGAAACGTTGCCAAATAAAAGTATTAATAATTGTGAAAAATTAGCGGCGCACAATGCCGGGTTAAAACTGATAACAGCGAAATGCGCATTGCCCTGTGTAGAAAGGTCTTCCACACGACCGACGATCTGCTCAAGTATTGAGGCATCCGTTACCTGTTGCTCGGGTAATTCAACCGTTTGCTCATAGGCAATTTTTCGTGCCAGGGGCTCGGCCTCCTCAGGCAGACAGGCCAGCCGATAAACCACCTCTAGCCGTACAGAAGACGCAACTGTTTTACTCATCGCTTATTCACTTATTCGGGATTCCTGATGTCTAAAAACGCGCATCATAATCTGCGTGGCACATTCGGTACAGACATCCCGCATGAGCCACGGTGTTCAGAAGGGAACAAAAAAATCGATCTCATCGCATGGCTAAAAATAACACTATTGCGTCTGAATTCGTTCGAGCAGGGCGCGGGCCTTTTCCTTGTTTGAAAACTTACCGCGTTCGGCGTTGTTTAGAATGTCGGTTAATTCTCTACGCGCTTCCTGAAAACGCTCCAGTTTTACCAGCGCTTCGGCAATATGGTATCGAATATCATAATTTGCCGACTGTCGTGCATGGGCGTCTCGCAGTAACACCAGGCCTTCCTTAACTCGTCCAGCATCCACCAGGATCCATCCGTAGGTATCCAGAATACTGGGATGTTTGGGTAATAGCTCATAGGCCTTTTCCGCATAGACAAGTGCGTCGGCATGACCTTTCTTCTGATGCAGAATCGCCAGGTTATTCAGCACAACGGGATCTTCAGCATTCTCTTTATAGAGTGCGCTATACAACGATTCGGCATCATTGAAGCGCTCTTCGATCATATATATTGAGGCGAGTAGATGACGAGATGCAATGTCGGCCGGATTCTTGGCTAACCATTTTTTCATCAACTGGATCGCTTCCTCAACCTGACCGGCAGCTAGCTTGCTCCTGAACAGCGTCTGTACACTGGTCGTTGAGGGATCGCGGCTGTACACCGTTTGAAAATATCCAACAGCCAGTTCAGGCTGGTTATTAGCCATGTAATAATCACCACTGACAATCGCCGTAAGCAGGGCATCCGGATGTTCTTTGCGTAGTCGCTGTAAGGCCTCGTCGGCCTGCTTCTGGTTTCCAATTTTAAGAAACAGAGAAACACTGGTTGCCAGTGAGGAAAGATGGGCCGGATCTGCCTGCAATGCCTTGGTCAGAGCCCACAGTGCATCATCATCCAGGTTCATCGACATTTGCTGGACTGCAGCTCGATGTAACACATCGGCCTTATAACCTATATTCGTCACCAGATGTCTTAATAACAAACGAGCCGTATCGTTCTCTCCCAGCACCACATAGATGGATGCCAGCTCCAGTAACACATGCTCATCATCCGGAAATGCCTTTTTCACCTCATGCAGACCCGCTTCTAACTTATCCTTGTTACCCTCATAAAAGAGAATGCGTAAACGCAGAAGATGTGCCTTCACGTGCCTGGGCTGTTGTTCCAGAATGCGCTGAATTAACTCGCCGGCTTCATCCAGCTTTCTCTGTTTCACATAGATATTCGCCAGATCAGCCAGTGCACCCACATTGTCCGGTGCGAGTTCTATGATTGACTGTAAGCCCGCGACGGCCTTCTCAACATCGCCCTCATTGAGTGCCAACTTTGCCAGGCCTGCCCTGGGTAGCATGAAGGTCTCATCCAGGGATATCGCTCTATTGAACAGTTTTTCAGCATTTGCCACGTCGCCAACTGCCACCGAAGTGACGGCATAGAGCGTGATCACCGCCGGATCATCCGGCTTCTTTTCTGCCAGGCTGGCAATGGTCTTCAATGCATCATCCAGCCGCCCCAGTTTTACGTACATTCGGGTCAGTTGCATGCCTGCCTCCTGCAGATCAGGAACCTGCTGGTACAGTGCCTCGAGATCGGCCAACGCAGCCTGTCGGTTACCTGTCTCAAATTTGCTTACGGCGAGTCGCAAACCAATACCGGCCTGACCGGGGGCCAGGGACAGGGCCTTTTTATACAGTTCGGCCGCTTTGCTATGCAGGCCACTACTCCGATAGGCCTCAGCCAGCATCGATAAGAGCATCGGATCCTGCGGGTAGTCTTCACCAACGCCAGGACGTAACAGGCTCATGACTTCCTGCGCCTCATCAATACTCAGGTGGGCGGCGACCAGATAACGAATAGCACCTGTATGGCTGGGGAACTGTTTTAGAAAATCGCGAAGATGAGCAATCGCCTGCTGATATTCCTCGCCATAAAAAGCGATGATGCCCAGCATTAACTGACTTTGAGGTAATTTGCTCCGGTGACTGTCCTTGAGTAACAGCAGAGTCTCGGAGGTATCTGCCAGCAGTTTCCTTGCCTCTTCCATCTTGTTCTGTCGGAAATACAGGAGTGTTGTCAGATAAATACCCTCCAGATCACTGGGGCTACGCAACCTGAGTTGGGCGAGATCCTGTTCGGCCTTGTCATACTGACCAAAATCCATCCAGATACCGGCTCTAATTCCCAGTGCCTTCACGTGATTACTATCAATACTTAAACCCGACTCCAGAGCCTTCAACGCTTCTGGCCTGCGATTGGTATCACGCAACAACATCGATTTCAGCGTCCACGCATCAACTGATGCGGGGTGTTTCTCAATCATTACCTCCAGTGACTCAAGTGCCGCCTGGAACAGGCCCTTGGCAATGCGTACGCGGACCAAACCAAGCGATGCCGGAAGATTTCCCGGCTGTAACCTGTCGGACGCGGTATACGCCTCACCGGCCTGATCCAGCCTCCTGTATTGCATGAAGGCATCACCTTTCAAACTCCATAGTTCCGCGTCGACATCTGGCAGGTGGCCTCGTGCCTGGATCATGGTTATTACCTTTTCAGGCTGGAGGATGGCCAGATAGGCCCTGGACAGGGGGATCAGGATCAGATTCTCATCCCCGCCTTCCTGCAGGGCACGCTCAAGTTCCTTGATTGCGGAATTGGGGTCGTCCTGAGCAAGCATCGCCCGCCCCAGTAGAATCCGCGCGGAAAGATTGTCTGGTTCCAGTTGCAGGGCATTTTTTAACTCAATGATGGCTTCCGGGTAGCTTTCCGAGGAGAAAAACTTGAGGGCATCTTCGTAGTAGATACTGGATTGGCTTGGCTCAAAAGCGGCCAACGCAGGTGCCGACAGACAACAGCAGAGCAGGAAACCGACACTTTTTAACATTACGTGGAACGCCTTTGCTTATATTCGACTGTTGGAGCTTAACAATCCGTTATGTGAAGAACAATCTACATGAATACGTCGTGAACCGACGACAATATCAATCGAAAATACATCGTCTAAACCTGTTCTCAGCGGCGCGCCATGAAGCCAGTCTGATCATCTCCAGGCCTTCAGTGACGAGTACTATTATTCCAGCAGCCCATTTCCCGGACGCATACCTCATCGGAATGGAAGACGTCCAGGGACAGGATAATAATAAGTAATATCAACAGGATAGCTAGAATCACGCGATTTCATCTGTTACCCCCAGGTGATAAAGCAAGGACGTTTTAATCAAACAAACCACCAGAACATAAAGAAGACTTAGACTCTCCAATCCTCTATTTATAGTGTTCTGGCATCATTCATGCATCCTCTCTGGTAATTAATGCTATTGCTTCGGAGCTTTTAGATGCTCAATTTAAAACACTTAATGATTGCGGGGATCAGCCTGATGGCCACACAAGCCATGGCTGACACCGTCTATCAGCAGGATTTCAACTCCGGTCTGGGAGCAGGTGAGCGTATCTATTCCCAGTACTGGTCCAGTAGCTCTGGTAGCTGGCAGTTGTATAACACCAATAACTGGGGGGTTCACGATGGT
>JBFIID010000182.1:0-5721 GCA_041601415.1 Gammaproteobacteria bacterium | reverse complement strand
GTTGACCGATTCGGAGGCAAAAACCGCTGCACTGAAAGATCTCAAATTGATCAAATACGGTGACGGTGGCTATTTCTGGGTCAATGACATGCAGCCTCGCATGATCATGCACCCCGTCAAACCTGCCCTTGATGGTAAAGATCTATCGGCCATCAAAGACCCCAATGGTAAATACCTGTTTAATGAATTCGTCAATGTGGTCAGGACACAGGGTGAAGGAACCGTACCCTACCTGTGGCCAAAACCGGGTAGTGACACGCCGGTAGAGAAAATCTCCTACGTCAAGGGCTTCCAGCCCTGGGGCTGGGTGATCGGTACCGGTGTCTATACCGATGATGTGGAAAATCATTTCTGGGCCAGTGTAAGTATCCTGGCGGAACTTCTGATATTCATCACCTGCATCCTGCTGGCGGCCTCCTACGTGATTACGCGTAGCATTACTGTTCCCCTAAATAATTCCTGTAATGCTCTGGATGATGTGGCGCAGGGCGATGGCGATCTGACCCATCGTCTGGATGTCGAAGGCAGTGATGAACTCAGCAGCATGGCAACCTCGTTCAATTCATTCGTGGAGAAAATCCACGCCACCATGAACTCGGTCAATGAGGCCTCACATCAACTGGCGAGCTCTGCCGAGGAATTATCTTCAATTACCGCTGAATGTAACGAAAACATCGACCAGCAACGCGCTGAAACCGAACAGGTTGCCACGGCCGTAAATGAAATGAGTTCTACGGTGCATGAGATTGCACAAAGTGCTGAGAGTGCCGCCACTTCTGCTAAAGAGGCCGATCAGGAGGCTCTCAACGGAAAGGCAGTGGTTGAGACCACCTCACAGGCGATCATGACACTGGCTGCGGAAGTTGAGCATGCCGCCGGCATCATCAATCAACTGGAGGCCGAAAGCCTGTCCATCGGCTCTGTACTGGATGTGATTAAAAGCATCGCCGAGCAAACCAACCTGCTTGCCCTCAACGCCGCGATTGAGGCCGCACGGGCCGGAGAGCAAGGACGTGGGTTTGCCGTTGTGGCCGATGAAGTGCGCACCCTGGCCAGTCGTACACAACAGTCAACGCAGGAAATTCATGACATGATCGAGCGCCTGCAGGGCGGCACCAGAGAGGCGGTCAACGCGATGGAGTCCGGCCGCGTTACGGCACAGACAACCGTCAACAAGGCACAGGAAGCGGCGACATCACTGGCCCACATTGTCGAATCTGTTGCCACCATCTCGAACATGAACACACAGATCGCCTGCGCCGCAGAGGAGCAATCTGCTGTCTCACAGGAGATTGATCGTAGTATCTCCTCGATCAGTCAACTGTCAGAACAGGCCGCCGTCAGTAGTGAGCAGGTCTACACCGCCAGCAGTGAACTGGCAGTGCTCGGTGAACGTATGAAAGGTATGATTCAGCAATTCAAACTCTAACGGGTTCGAATACTACTCTGATTTTTCCGCTGCCTGTCTGGCAGCATACTCGGCCTGTTGCTGTGGGCTGGATTCGGTCTGATACTTATCTTTCCAGTCCGCATACGGCATACCGTAGACAATCTCCCGGGCATCCTCATAACTCATCTCGAGACCGCGATCTTCAGCTGCTGCGCGATACCATTTCGACAGGCAATTGCGGCAAAAGGCCGCCAGATTCATCAAATCGATATTCTGTACTTCGGTATGTTCCCGTAGGTGTGAGACCAGGTGTCTGAAGGCTGCGGCTTCGAGTTCTGTGCGTGTTGCGTCGTCCATCTGAGTTCCTTTGTTTAATGTTGTTGAATAGTCTAGTCAGAAAATCTGTATTATAAAATCTATAGACCAAAGTATAATCCGCGCTTTTTCCAGTCAATGGGGTTTTAGCTATGCAAGAGACAACCAGACATCAAATCGTCATCGTCGGTGGTGGCGCGGGAGGACTGGAACTGGCAACCCGTCTTGGTAAAACCCTCGGTAAGCGCAAAGAGGCCGATATTACCCTGATCGACGCCACTCTCACTCACCTCTGGAAACCCCTGTTGCATGAGGTGGCCTCCGGCACCATGAACGCCCATGAAGACGAACTCAACTATATGGCGCAGGCGACCTGGAACCACTTCCGCTTCCGCCTCGGCAAGATGGACAGCCTGGATCGTGACAAGCAGATGGTGAGCCTGGCACCAACGCTGGATGAAGAAGGCAAGGAATATATCCCGCGTCGCGAGTTTCATTATGACACCCTGGTCATCTCTGTTGGCAGTGTCAGTAATGATTTTGGCATTCCCGGTGTGGCCGAGCATTGCATGTTTCTGGACTCGCGTGCACAGGCCGATAAATTTCATTCCATGCTGTTGAAGCGCTGCTATACCGCCCACACCCAGCATGTTCCGATCCGTGATGGACAACTGCATGTCGCGATTGCCGGTGCAGGCGCGACGGGTATTGAGCTCGCAGCAGAACTGCATGACTCGACCCGCCAGTTAGTCGCCTACGGACTGGACAAAATCGAACCCGACAAGGATATAAAGTTCAGTATTATCGAGGCCGCCGACAGTATTCTTCCCGCATTGCCGAAACGATTGTCAGATGCCACGGCCAGTGCACTGGCGAGTCTGGATATCCAGCTGATGACCGGTGAGCGTATCGTGAAGGCCACCGAAGCTGGTTACGAAACCGAAAGCGGCAAGCTTATTCCCTCCGAAATTAAAGTCTGGGCGGCCGGTATCAAGGCGCCGGACTTCCTGCGCGAGATTGCCGGGCTGGAAACCAACCGCAGCAACCAGCTGGTGGTTCGCGAGACCCTGCAGACGACCCGCGACGAGAATATATTTGCCTTTGGCGACTGCGCAGCATGCCCCATGTCTGGTACCGATCAACTGGTGCCACCGCGTGCCCAGGCCGCACATCAGCAGGCCTCACTGCTGTATAAGTCGATCAGGAACAAACTGGCTGGCAAAGCCTTACCTGCCTATACCTATGTGGATTATGGCTCCCTGATCAACATGAGCAAATACAGCACGGTCGGCAGCCTGATGGGTAACCTGACTGGTAAATGGTCCGCCAACATGATGGTCGAAGGGGTGATCGCCAGATTCGTCTATGTGTCTCTGTACAAGATGCATCAGCTCGCCCTGCACGGCTATATGCGGATGATTTTGATGAGTATTGCCAATCTCTTCTCTCACCGCACGAAACCGCGTATGAAGCTACACTGATGCCTGTGAAGAGCCCGCGCCGCATAACATCGTGCTTCTGCGTGCAGACGACGGCCTAGAGATTATATTTTTTCATCCGATAGCGCATGGCCATGCGGGTGATACCCAGCTGCCGGGCCGACTCGGATACATTATTGCCGGTGCGTTCCAGGGCCGAGCTGAGTAACAGAAACTCTGCTTCGTCTAGCGTCATCCCTTCCAGCTGCTGGCTGGATGGGGCGGCGCCCGGCCCTAGTGGCATGCGCTGATTAAACATGAAGGCCGAGGCATCCATACGACCACCGCCTGACAATAACACCGCCTGCTCCATCATATGTTTCAGTTCCCTGACATTACCGGGCCAGGCATAGTCATGTAACGACTTGATTGCATCACTGGTCAGTTCTACAGGTTTAAGTCCATATCGACGCGCATTTTGATCACAGAAATTCTGCGCCAGTAGTTCAATGTCCCGTCCGCGCTGACGCAGGGGTGGCATGCTGAGGGTCAGGACATTCAAACGGTAATAGAGATCAGAGCGAAACTGACCATCCCTGACCATCTGTTCCAGATCACGATTGGTTGCTGATACAAACCAGGCCCGCACCGGACGCTCCTGATTGCTGCCAACACGCCGCAGGGTACGCCGTTCCAGTGTCGCCAGTAGCTTTGCCTGCAACTCCAACTGCAGTTCACCAATCTCATCAATAAATAACAGGCCATCCTCAGCGGCTTCGACCAGGCCGACACGGGCACTGCTGGCATTGGTGAATGCACCCTTCTCGTGGCCAAATAACTCGGCTTCGATGAGGTCTTTTGGCAGTGCCGCACAATCCATCTGCACAAACGGTCTGGATGCACGGAGACTCTGATTGTGGAGTAACCGGGCCGCAACATCTTTGCCGGTTCCCGTCTCACCCAGAATCAGGATGGTAGGCGGAATCGTATCAATATCAGGACACAGACTACCGATGCGTTTGACCTGTGCACGGATTTCCCTGATCTGTGGTGATTCTCCGATAAATTCCACGCCTTCGATGGCATGGCTTTCACGCTTGCGGGAGAGTTCCAGTTGTCGACTCAATTGCGCTTTATTGAAAACCTTCTCGATATTCAGTTGCAGCTCATCAAGATCCACCGGTTTCTTCAGATAATCAGAGGCCTTCATCTTCATTGCGCTGACGGCATCGTCCAGTTCGCCGTAGGCGGTCATAACGAGCACCGGCAATTGCTCATCCTGCTCGCGCACCTGGGCCAGCAATTCAAGTCCATTGCCATCCGGCAGGCGCATATCCAGGGTCATCATATCTGGCTCGAAGGACTTCAGCAGTTCGCGGGCCTGCTTCAGATCACCGGCAATTTCGCAATCATAGCCAACCTTGGTCAGGCGTTTACTAATGGCCCTCGCAAACAGGGTTTCATCTTCGACAATGAGTATTTTTTCTTTACTTTGGGTCACTCAGATTCTCTTTTATTCTGTATTTCCTGAGGGATGCGAATTATTACACGGGTTCCCACAGTATCTATATTATTAAATTCCAGCTCCCAGCCATGGGCCCTGCAAATCTTGAACGCCACAGGTATACCCAGACCGGTCCCAAAGCGTTTGGTAGACGGCCCCGGTTCGAGTGAGGTCGGTTTTGGTTCAAACGGCATTCCGCCCCCCTGATCCTCAATCATCAATAACAGGTCTGCTGACTGATTGACAATTCTGACCTTTAATTCCGCGTCCTGCGGGGAGGCATCAACCGCATTCGAGATGAGATTGTAGATAACCTGTTCCATCAACGCAGAATCAGCCATGACCATACTATCTTCTGCACTGTCTTCACGCTGCAGAGAGATATTTTTCTCTTCCAATCGATGCTGTAGCAGGCGCAGTGGGGCATCCACCAGCGATTCCAGACTCGTGTGCAACTGATGCGGCTTCAGCGGATGCAGGTATGAGACCAGAGAGCTTACCCAGCGTTCCAGTCGGTCGACAGTTTCGATCACCGCTTCCTTAATCTCCAGTATTTCTTCGCGATCCGCATCGTCCAGCAGCTGGCTACTGGCGCGGATGGTGGCCAGAGGGTTGCGGATATTATGTGCTACGACGGGTACCAGTGAGCCCAGAGCCGCCTGTTTCTCGGTGTCGATAAGCGCTTCCTGGCTGTCTAACAGTTCCTTCGCCATGTGGTTTATCGCACTCGACAGATTGGCAATTTCCTGAACACCGTCCTGACTAACGGTGTACTCCAGATCGCCCTCACTGATGTTGCGCGCACCCTGCATGAGGTTTTTAATCGGAATCACAAATCCACGTTGCAGACTGCGACGCGACATAAACAAAAGCCCTACGGCCAGTAACAGGGGCATCGGCAAGATGAACCAGGCCAGTCGCATTCTCTCATCCATACGTTCCCTGATAGCAGTATGACGAGACTCAATGACGCCAGTGAACTGTTTGAATGATTTTTCAAAATCGCCGACTACTGCCTGCTCGTAACGGGTATCCAGAAGTCTGAGCCGGACTACCCGATTGATCATATAGGGGTCGGTGAAAATTTTATTCAT
>JBFIID010000181.1:0-5730 GCA_041601415.1 Gammaproteobacteria bacterium | reverse complement strand
TGGATGTGAACTCCATCTTGTTAATGACCCCTATCAGCGTATCTATGACCTCCTTCTTACGGTTACGCTGATCTTTCGTGTACATGGATGTGCACGTTTTTTACACCGGCCTTTTCTTGGAAGCCAGGCTTCTCAAGAAAAGGCCCTCTCGATTTAGCCCGTCCAGCCTAAACCCGATGCAATGCAGTTAATCGATACCAGTAACGGTGCCAGCTCATCCTTTGCCGATGCATCCTGTTTATTGATCGCCCTGAAATTCTTGATCAAACGAACCTGTTCCCGACCAACCTGATTGATCGTCGTCAATCGACGCGAGAGTTTGCGTCTGAAACGAGGGAACCGCTCACAAAGAACGCTACTACCGGAAACCTGTAACACCATTTCTACACTGAGGTGATATTCCGCCTCAATCAGACCGAATATCTCATCACGAATGGCTGCATCAGGTACCAGTTCTGCGTATTCCCTGGCGATCGACATATCAACCTGTGACAGGGTTTTTTCTGCCTCATCGATAATCAGTCGAAACAAACGTGACTCGTAAAACATGCGAGACAACATTTTTTTCCCTGCCTCACCCTCAGCGGCGAGATAACTGGAGAGACTACTGCCCAATCCATACCAGCCGGTGACCAGGTGACGGTTCTGAGTCCAGGCAAACACCCAGGGGATGGCACGCAGATCGGCCAGTGAGCTGGCACCAAAGCGTCTTGCTGGTCGTGAACCGATATTCAGCATGGCCAGTTCTTCGACCGGACTCGCTGCCTCGTAATATTTCACCAAACCGGGATTTTCCGCCAACTGGCGGTAGGACTGATAGCTGTTGCTCGACATCTGTTCCATGGCCCGATCAAACTCGGCATTGCCACACATCTCATCGTCGTAATTAGAACGCAGGGAATGCTCCAGCACGCTCTCGGCAAGTAACTCCATGCTATAACGCGCAGTTCCCCGATTGGCGAACTTGAATGAGACAACTTCGCCCTGTTCTGTAACACGCATCTGGCCATGGATTGAGCCTGGCGGTTGAGCCGCAATGGCAAGCCCGGTGGGTGCACCACCACGGCTAACAGAGCCGCCTCGACCGTGGAAGAAAGCGATGGGTACGCCGGTCTTTTCACCCACTGCGGTGAGTTCAGACTGCGCCTTGGTTAATTCCCAGTTGGAGGTAAAGAAGCCTCCATCCTTATTGGAATCTGAATACCCCACCATGACCTCCTGCACCCCGCCGAGATTATTTACCGTGCGCTGCAGAAACGGTATTGCGAGTAACTTTTCCATAATGGGTGGCGCAACCCGCAGGTCTTCAATAGTTTCAAACAAGGGAACGACTAAAATTGAGCAGGCATCGACGCCCTCATTATCGATAAACAGACCGGCATATTTTGCCAACAGGTAGAAACCCAGCACATCCACGGCCTCCTGCGTCATGCTCAGGATGCAGCCACCAAATGCCTCCTTATCGAGTTTCTGACTCATCTCCGCAACCATACGCAGGAGATCGATGGTTTCCTGCGCCTGCTCTGGTAACTGGCGAAAACGCATATCATAAGCCAGTGGTCTGTTTAACTCAGACATCACCCACTCCTGCCACTCGGTAGTATCCTTGGCCGGGCATTTATCTTCAGAGCTTGAATTAAGACACGACCAGATGGCACGCAGGGTGGCCGTGGTGACTGTCGTATTCTGACGAATATCCAGACTCACTGTGCGAAAACGAAAAGCCTCAACTTCCCGGCGCAGGGCCTGGATCATGTTCCGCGCGATACCCTCACTGTGAGCTTCAATCAGAGCCTTTTCGATAGACAACAGATCATCGATTAATTGATCCGCGTCCTGATAGGCAAAGTCTGTCTCCGCAGGAACACCCTGTAATTCAGACAGTCGCAAGGTCGTGTTCAATTTTATGGACATCAAAACCGAAAATTGTCTGAACAGCTCTCCAGGGTTACGAGCGGCGATTTCATCAGCCTGACCAGAGGCTTCCAGCATTGCGGATAGCCTGTTTCTAACCCACTCAGGACTCTTCAGGGTGTGCTCAGCAATACTCATGCGCTTACACAACCATTCCAGCCGCTCGCTGTAGCGGCTCAGGCAGGCGGTACGGTATTTAAACAGGGTGTTCCGGGTCACCTCATTGGTGACAAAGGGATTACCATCACGATCTCCACCAATCCAGCTGCCAAACTGGAAGAACGCGGGGATATTGAAGCTGTCTTCAGGATAATAGGTATGTAACGCCTCCTGAAGTTTTTCAGATAATTCCGGAACACGTTCAAACAGTGATTCCTTAAAGAAATGCAGCCCCCAGGAGACCTCCTGATCGACGCTGGGCTTCTCCAGGCGTAACTCACCGGTTAACCACAGCAGATCTATTTCATTTCTCAATTCATCTACATAGGCGTCCTTTTCACTGGGGGTCCAGCGCGATGACTCAATCTGTATCAGTAATAGATAAATCCTGCGGTGTATCTCTAACACCGTGACGCGTTTGGCTTCGGTGGGATGCGCGGTTATGACTGGACGGATACGCGCCTTATCCAGTAGCTGCTGGATCTCAATGGCGGGGATACCTGCCTCTGAGGCATATTTCATCAGGTTGGCAAAGGTTCCTGCCACAGCAGCCGCACCCTGCTCTGTTTCAAGCAGACGTCGACGCCGCATACCGGCATTCTCTTCAACCACACCGAGCAACTGAAACCAGATACCCTGAGCCTGCAGTGCGCGCAGTAACAACTCTCTATTTTTTACCGGTATGGTTGCTTCTCCAAGCAGTACCGGTTCTATCTCCGGTTGCCTCACCCGGATCACATCAATTAAAAGTTCAAAAACCAGTTTGACAGTTTCATTCGCATAATCTGCGATTCTGTCTGCAATAGGGCTTGCCGATGACACGATAATACCTCCTCGGCTGAGAAATCAGGCGGACGCACCCAGAACGGGTGCGTCCGGATTATTAACAACTATACGACGGTATCTCGGGGTTTCTCACCGGCGAAAAATAGCTGCAGGTTTTCAACCACGCGCATACCCATCGCGACTCGGGTGTCTGTTGTAGCACTCCCCAGATGCGGCAGTAAGACGACATTATCGAGGCTTAACAGCCCTTCGGTAACATTCGGCTCCTGAGCGAAGACGTCCAGACCTGCGCCAGCGATAGTGCCACTTTGCAGCGCCGCCAGCAGGGCCTTTTCATCCACCACATCACCGCGAGCGGTGTTGACCAGATACGCACTCGACTTCATCATTTTCAGCCGTTCGGCATTGATGAAGTTGGTATTCGCACCGCCACCCGGCATATGCAATGAAACGAAATCGACCTGCCTCATCACGTCTTCTGCTGTGTCGCAACGCGTTGCGCCATACATATTGACGATTTCGTCTGCCGGTGGATAAGGGTCATAGAAGAATATCTTCATGCCAAAGCCAAAGTGCGCCTTACGTGCCATGGCCTGGGCGATACGCCCGAAACCAATCAGTCCCAGGGTTTTACCGGTGACCTTGGTACCCATCATGTGGGTCGGACGCCAGCCACTCCATTCCTTACTACGCACATGCCGCTCACCTTCACCCGCACGGCGTGCGATCATCAGCATCAGTGTCATCGCCGTATCTGCTGTACAGTCAGTAAGAACTTCCGGCGTGTTGGTCACACGCAGACCATGTGCCTTGGCGGCTTCCAGGTCGACATGGTTAAAACCCACACCAAAATTGCCGATCACACGGGCCTGCATATTTTCCACACTCATCACTTCTGCGGTGATTTTGTCAGATACCGTGGGACACACGGCATCGGCTGTGCGGAATGCTTCCTGCAACTCTGCAACGCTCATCGGTACGTCGCTCTCATTCAACTGTACGTCATACAGTTCCTGCATGTGTTTCTCTACGGCCTCTGGCCAACGACGGGTAACTACTACGCGAGGTTTACTCATAACGTCCCCCTTAGGATAACTTGTCCATTACTGCGGCCACGGTTTGGCCGAAATCAGACGGTGTCTCTACGATGATTACACCGCAGTCCTGCAGGATTTCAACTTTCTCTGCCGCACTTTCACCAAACGCAGAAATAATCGCTCCGGCATGCCCCATGCGACGACCTTTGGGTGCCGTCAAACCTGCTATATAGGCGATCACCGGTTTCTTCATATTCTCCTTGAAGAACATCCCTGCCTCTGCCTCCTGGGGACCACCGATTTCACCGATCATAATCACGGCCTTTGTTTCCGGATCTTCTTCATAGGCCATCAGGTGATCCTTGAAGGATGAACCATTAATGGGGTCACCACCGATGCCGATACTGGATGAAACACCAATACCAATTGCCTTCATCTGTGATGCGGCTTCGTAACCCAATGTGCCGGAGCGACCGATGATGCCGACATTTCCCGGCATATAAATATGCCCGGGCATGATACCCATCATGCACTTACCCGGACTGATTGAGCCCGCACAGTTAGGACCCGTCAGGATCATGCGCTCTTCTTTCTTGTAGCGACGCATGTAGCGTTTGACCCGAATCATATCGTGCGCCGGTATGCCGTCTGTGATTGCGACGCAGAACCTGATGCCCGCGTCTGCCGCTTCCATAATACTGTCCGCAGCGAACGGTGGTGGTACAAAAATGATGCTGGCGTTGGCGCCTGTGGCGTGTACAGCATCTTTCACCGTATTAAACACCGGCAGTCCGAGGTGTGTCGTTCCGCCCTTACCTGGTGTCACACCACCAACCACGTTGGTGCCGTATTTGATCATGTCCTGCGCATGGAAGGTACCTATCTGACCGGTAAACCCCTGCACCAGAACCTTTGAGTTTTCATCTAATAATATTGCCATGTTCGTATCCCCTTATTTACCGGTGTGCTGCTTCCAGGCGGCCACAGCTTTGTCTGCGGCCTCCTTCAAGGTATCAGCCATGATGATGTTGAGACCGCTGTCTTTAACGATCTTGACACCCTCTTCCACATTCGTGCCCGACAAACGGACCACCAATGGCACCTTCAGGTCGATCTTCTTCACGGCCTGTACCACGCCCTCTGCGATCCAGTCACAGCGGTTAATACCGGCAAAAATATTCACCAGGATAGTTTCAACATTGTCATCGGCGAGAACCAGATTAAACGCCTTCATGGTTCGCTCCGGCGAGGCACCGCCACCGATATCCAGAAAGTTGGCAGGTTCGCCACCGGCATGTTTGATCATGTCCATGGAAGCCATGGCCAGACCCGCACCGTTAATGATGCAGCCGATATTACCTTCCAGTCCGACATAGCTCAGGCCGCGATCAGCAGCCATCATCTCACGCGAGTCTTCCTGTGATTTATCGCGAAGTTCTGAAATTTTGGAATGACGGAACAGGGCGTTATCGTCGAATGACATCTTTGCATCCAGAGCCAGCAGACGACCATCTTTGGTGGTCACCAGTGGATTGATTTCCACCATCGTGGCATCCAGATCCCGAAATGCCCGGTAGGCCCCCATCAGGGTCGTCACACATTGACTGATCAGGGATTTATCCAGTCCCAGGGCAAACGCAATTTCACGGGCCTGGAATTCCTGCATACCCACCGCAGGTTCGATTGCCACGCGCACAATGCTGTCAGGTTTTTCCCTGGCGATTTCTTCAATCTCCATACCGCCTTCGGCCGATGCCACCACCATCACGGTTTCGGTTGCACGATCGAGTACGAAGCCAAGATAAATTTCCCGATCTATATCGCACCCCCCTTC
>JBFIID010000180.1:0-5738 GCA_041601415.1 Gammaproteobacteria bacterium | reverse complement strand
GTCCCAGGGTCTGATTGAATACGCGAGTACGACCCTCTGCATCAACACTTACCAGCCACGGTAGATCAGTGATTACCTCGTCGCGTCCAGCCTGACGATTAAAGTGATTTACCACGAACAGACCTGTTACCAAAACAACCAATAGTAGTGCAATGATTTTGTTCATACTGAAGGATGTCTCATTCGCCGGGTTCAGGTGTCGTGACGTGTTACGAGTAGCAGAGAAAATAAAGGGCGGTGTAAACCGCCCTGTTGGTGAGAAATGTTGTCAGCTGTCTGCGCTAACTGGTGAAGACTGGCTGGATGCCGATACCCCAGAGGAATACGGTGACGACCAGAATACCCACCAGCCCACAGAGTCCGAAGGCAAGCACCGCACTGGAGAACAGAAAACCTCGTTCTTCCGGGATTTCCATTAAAACAGGTATGCCCGTATAGAGTAGTAGTACGGTATAGGCCAGCGCGGGAAGGGAAACAATCATATTAACCCAGAGCACCGGATAAGCCTGCAGTATCCCTATCAGCAATAAGGGGGTTGGGATGTAAACGGCCAGTACCAGGCAGCGTGCAAAATTCTGGTTCGCGCCATAGGTCTGTCCCATCCACTGAATCATCAGCCCGATGGAAAAGATTGCGGCAAGGATCGCCATGTAATACATGATGGCGATAACAAGGGCACTTTCGTGTGTCAGTTTGACCGGGTCGGCCTGGCCGACCTGCCAGCCAAATTGTGTCGTGCCGACATAGGCCGCTATCGGCGGAATAGCTGCTAGCACGACGACGGGTAATAAAGATTCAGAGATAGTCTGGTTGCGGGATTTTATTACTTTCCATTCCTTGACGGGCGAGGTGAGCAGCCCAAAGATGTGTTTAATCAGCATTATCTCTCTCCGAAGTAGTAAGGCTCAGTCATCTAGCGAATTATGTTCTGAGTGTAATAGACTGGTTTTTCATAAGCAATTGCAGACTTCCAGGGCAAACTTACTGTGGTTCTTCATAGTTGATCTTGATCAGCAAATAACAGAGCTCACCGGAGACGGTTGTAACCCGTACCTCATCATCTATGTGTTTTTTTAATAATGCCCTCGCCATGGGAGAATCAATGCTGATATAGCCTTTAGCGGGATCAAATTCATCGGCACCGACGATGCGATATTGCTTCTCTTCACCCTGCTCAGTTTCCAGCGTAACCCATGCACCAAAAAAGACCTGAGGTAAGTGTTCACGTTGTGCCGGTACGACTTTCAGGTCTGGCAGGCGCTTCTGTATATAGCGTATGCGACGATCAATCTCGCGCAACTCTTTTTTTCGATAGATGTATTCGGCATTCTCGGAACGGTCACCTTCAGCAGCGGCCGCTGACAGGGCGATGGTGACATCGCGGCGTCGTTTCCACAGCGAGGATAACTCGGTCTGCAGATCGAGGTAACCCTGCTCGGTTATATAAGGTGATGATTTTGGCTGTGGTGCTCGATATCGACCCATCGTAAAAATAGTTACCTTTAGCTGGTTAAATATGTCGCAACGTGAAATTGCACCGTTCCTGTTACACGTACTTTACATCAGCCTGGACCGAGCGTAGCAATATTTTCTGCAACCGCTAAGAAGCCTGTCAACTTGACAGCGGCGACACAGGGGCGGAGAATCGCCGCCCCATGAAACACATGTCACAGAACTGCATGACCATCATTGCGCGTAAGCCTGTCTGGCTGCTGCGCCTATTCGACCCTGCCTGTGAGTTTCATGTGTAGTTACTAAACAGTAAGCTATTTTCAGAAAGCCGCAGGTAATTATCACCTGCGGCTTTTTTTTTGTCATTTTAACTGGAGCAACATCATGAGTGTCCCGGCGGCTTATCTGGGCATCATCATCATCTGGACCACAACCCCACTGGCGATCCAGTGGAGCAGTGAGGGGCCGGGCTTTATGTTCGGTGTCGCGGCGAGAATGCTAATCGGCACAGTGGGCCTGTTTATCCTGTTGAGGGTCCTGGGTCTCCGCCTGCCATGGCATCGTAAAGCCGTGCAGACCTATCTGGCGGGTGTACTGGGTGTGTATGGTGCAATGATGTCTGTTTACTGGTCATCCCAGTACATACCGTCTGGCTGGATATCGGTGGTGTTCGGCCTGTCACCGCTGCTGGTGGCGTTGATGTCAATCTTCATCATGAAGGACAGAAGTATCGGCAGGCTGCAATTAGTGGCTCTGTTGATGGGCTTTATTGGTCTGCTGGTGATGTTCGGTTCCGCCCGCCAGATCGGCGAAGGTGCGGTGGCCGGGGTACTGGGGGTATTTATGGCGACGCTGTTACACAGTATCAGTGCGGTGAGGATTAAGGCGATTGGTGCTGATCTGAATGCCTTTTCATCTACCGCAGGTAGTCTGCTATTTTCATTGCCGCTGTATCTGCTGAGCTGGTATTTGATCGATGGACAGGTTCCACAGGCGTTACCGATTAACAGTTTACTCTCGATACTCTATCTGGGGATCATCGCGACCATGTTTGGTTTCGCCATGTACTACTATGTACTTATCAGGGTGTCAGTCACGCGGGTTGCAATGATCACCATGATTACGCCGGTTATGGCACTACTGCTGGGGCATTTTTTCAACCAGGAGCCCATCACACTGCGTGTGTTGATCGGTACAGGAATGATAGTTGGTGCTCTGCTGATCTATGAGCAGAAATTAGTTGTCAGTCTGCTTAGAGGTTAAACTGACCGGGTGAGTGGCGATGCGCCACGCACCCGGTTGAAATTAAATATGCATCAGTGATGGTTAACCCTATGAAAGTACTCATTGTCCCCGTGACCAGTTTCATGCAGAACTGCACCCTTTTATGCTGTGAAAAAACATCACAGGCAGCGGTGGTTGATCCCGGTGGTGATATGGATCGAATCCTGATGGTGGCGGAACAGGAAGGTGTCGTGATTACTAAAATATTGTTGACCCATGCGCATATTGACCATGCAGGTGCGACCGCTGAATTATCACAGCAACTCAAACTTCCCATAGAAGGCCCGCATCTGGATGATAAATTCTGGATCGATGCCTTACCCGAGCAGAGCAAGATGTTTGGTTTTCCGGCGGTGGAGACCTTTACGCCGGATCGCTGGTTAAAGCAGGGTGATACCGTCAGCTTCGGTGAAGTAGAGCTTGAAGTACATCATTGTCCGGGGCATACACCGGGGCATGTGATTTTCTTTCACCCGGGAACAAAAGTCGCAATCGTGGGTGATGTCCTGTTTAAGGGCTCGATTGGGCGCACAGATTTTCCAAAAGGGGATCATAAGACATTAATTGATTCGATTCGTATGCGTCTCTGGCCACTGGGTGATGACGTAGAGTTTGTCCCGGGTCACGGCCCGGTATCTACCTTTGGTGAGGAACGTAAAACCAACCCCTACGTGCGTGGTTGAGTGTCTGCTAGGCAGCCGGTTTTTTTGAGGCCAGTTTTTTCAATACCAGTGACACCGCGACAAAGGCAAAGCTGCCGGTGACGGCGGTAGCGGAACCGATGCCACCTGCGCAACTGAGGCCGTCCGCCGCGCTGTCGGGGTTTCTCTTCTGACAGACATTGCCCTGATTGTCCGGAAACACCATCTGCTCGCTTGAATAGACGCAGGGAATGTTAAAGCGACGCTTACTGTTGCTGGTAAAGGCGTATTCCTGTCGCAACTGCTTTCGTACACGAGACATCAGTGGGTCATGCACGGTATTGCTGAGATCGGCGATGCTGATCAGGGTTGGGTCAATCTGCCCGCCTGCACCACCCACCGTGACGATGCGGATTTTATTCCGACGGCACCAGTAAATAATGGCGGCCTTGATGCGAAAGTCATCAATACAGTCGATGACAAAATCATAACCACGTCCACGTAACATGTCAGCCAGGTTATCCCGGGTCACAAAGTCCTCGATGATATCGACCTCACAGGCGGGGTTGATCAGGCCAACACGTTCACGCATGACTTCGACCTTGGCACGCCCGAACTCACCACTCAGGGCGTGTATCTGACGGTTCACATTTGATTCTGCGATGTTATCCAGATCAATCAGGGTGAGTTTACCGATAGCGCTACGCGCCAGGGCCTCCACTGCCCACGAACCAACACCACCAATACCGATCACACATATATGCGCTCGCTGGAAGTTTTCCAGTGCATTGTCACCATACAGATGTTTGATGCCCGCGAAACGGCGATCCAGATCGACTTCATCAGTCATGGGTAAAAAAACTTAAGGCGGTAGAGTGAATGGCTGAATTATACTCAGCCTGCTTTTTGCTGATCCATCAGGCGTTGCATCTGTTCACGACGTTCGGAAACCATTCTCAGGAAGGCATGTGCAACCTGCGGCACACTCTCAAAGTAATGGGTGAGATCGGAATACTGCGCGTATAACAATTGCGAGGGTTCTACTGCACGAACCGAGGCACTACGAATACCATTGGAGAAATAACCCATTTCGCCAATCGGGCTACCGGGTTCCAGAAAGGCGATATGCACACGTTTGCGATCGGGGGTACTGCGATAGACTTCGCACTTACCTGAGACCAGTATGTAGAGAGAAGGATCGTGCACATCCTGCATGATGAATTGTTCACGAGCGGCGACGCCGATTTCATTGAAATAACGGCTCAGTGACGCCAGCTCTGCGCGACTCAGTGATTCGAAGACCTGACAGTTCTGCAGCCTTTCTACACGCTGTCGTACAATTGCTGCGGAGAGCTCTTCCTGTGTGATCTCGCCGGCATCCAGCAGTAACTCACCGATGCGTCTGGCGGGTTTGCCACTTTCTCGCATCATTCGTTGTTTCTTGAGGGCGATATTGATCACACCCTGCGAGCAGAGCAGGTAATCATCCAGTTTTTTGCTGTAGACCGGCTTTTGAACCCTGGTGTTCATGTCCCTGCCCCTTTTTCGAGAATAATCTTCGCGAGTATAAGACAATCTGCGCTGAATCTACATGCAGGGTTCTGTTTTCGCGGGATAATTCGGGTATCAGTCGATCAATATCAAATAATACGCTGCAGTGCCGGGCTTTGCATCACTCGTTCTGTACCTTCAATCAAATACAGATAACAGCAGGGATGCGTTTCTTTGCCTGTATGTACTATGGTTGAACACAGTGCGATTAAGCCCAGAACATGATGAAAGACTATTATTTTTCCTACGGTTCCAACATGTTGCCTGAGAGACTGCAGGCACGTATAGATTCGGCCAGGCCGCTGGGCAGGGTCTGTGTCGAGGCACATCGACTTGCCTGGCATAAGCGCGGTACAGATGACTCGGGTAAACTCGATATCGTGGTTCAACAGGGCTCGGTTGTTGAAGGCGTGCTATACGAAATTGAAGCACAACAACGTGGGCGTCTCGATGCGATTGAAGGTCCCGGCTATGCTACGAAGTCGATGCAGATTAGCTTTGCTCAGCAATCGCTACAGGCCTTCACATATTATGCGATCGATATTCAGCAACAGGCGATACCTTACGACTGGTACAAGGCGCTGTGTCTTGCGGGAGCCCTACAGGCGGATTGTAGTGCCAAACAGATCGATCAGTTCGTTATGATGCCATCAGAGCCTGATTCCGATCTTGATCGGCCATCGAGACGTGAAGCCCTTGAGATATTGCAACTTGGTAACTGGCATCAGCATGATTTGATAAGAGATTTTCTGGCCCTGGAATGACTAAACGAGAAGCGAAACACCACCGCGTCTGGGGTCTCCGACCGCT
>JBFIID010000179.1:0-5852 GCA_041601415.1 Gammaproteobacteria bacterium | reverse complement strand
GGGTCTATACCCATCGGCTAGCCGTTTAATTCATCGCCGTACGGCAATTTTCATGGATTTAGCCAGTCCGAATCAGTAAAGTATCAACACTGCTGTTAACTCATGGAGCCTGAGCAATCTCATGCGTATTCGATTTGGCCTGTCAGGTCTGTTACTCGCGGTTTTATCCCTCTCTTTTGTTCCCGTTATCGGTGCCACTCATGATAGCCCCACAGCGGTGATCAAAACGGCAGTGGAACAGGTGATTTCTGTATTACGTGAAGAACATACTGCAGTGGATGACAGGTGGCAGCGCATCAGCGTTGTCATCGAAAAGAATTTTGATTTTCAGAGCATGTCACAGAGCGTGCTGGCGACACACTGGAAGAAGGCTTCACCGCAGGAACAAAAACAGTTTGCCGATTTTTTTTCGCAGTACCTGGAGAATGTCTATCGTTCCAGAATCGAGTCGTATTCAAACCAGAAGGTACGTTATACGAACGAATCAGTGCGTGATAACAAGGCGGTAGTGAATACCTTTATCGTCACCGATACGGCAGAGATTCCGGTTACTTATAAGCTCAAATTAAACGCAGGCGAATGGAAGGCCTACGATATGCTGATAGAAGAAGTCAGTCTGGTTAACAGTTACCGCAGTACCTTCTCCAGCATCCTGCAGTCTGAAGGCATGGACGGCCTGTTGTCTGATCTTGAGCGCAAGATCGCTAAATACAAGGCAGAGAAAAACGCCGGTTCGACGAATTAACTCTTTTCGTTTCTGGCTGTATCGAGTTTTGCCTGCATATCGGCAAGCAGGGCTTCCATACCCTCATTCTTGATGATGTTCTGAAAGCTCACCTGATAGTTTCTGACCAGGCTGACCTGTTCAATGATGACATCATAGGCCAGCCATTTATCCTGTTTCAGGCGTAATTTGTAGTCCACCGGGATCGCCTGGGTTTCACCCTGAATGATCGTGATTACTTTGGCGGTCTTTCCCTGTTTGATTGACTCTGAGACAATCTCCACGCGTTCATTTTTATAGGTTTTTATGCGTTTCCAGTAGGTGTTTCCCAGCAGCGCCCTGAACAGCTCAACAAATTTTTTCTTCTGTTCCAGTGGGGCATTCTTCCAGTTCGTGGCGAGGATACGCTGCGACATTCCCGGAAAATCAAAACGTCGGCTGATAAGGGCCGTTACGTTATCGCGTTTTTCATCTTCCGAGAGTGAACCGTCCTTCAACACCACAAGTACATCATTAATCGTTTTTTCTACGGTTTCACGTGGCGATTTAGCCATTGTTGTCATTGAAAAACAGCAGCAGCCTACGAGTAACATCGAGATGAGTGTTTTTTTCATGGGAATTCTCTCTTTCTTGTTATGCATGAAAAGTCTGGTCCTAATCCTTACTTTCAAATATGTACTTGCTGATCAATTCTTCAATGCTGATGGAAGATTCCGTCTCAGTAATTTCCATTCCGGCGCTGAGCAGTTCCTCGGCACCGCCGGGAGTGAGTTTGACAAATTTATCACCGATGATGCCGCTGGTGCGGATCGAAGCCGTGGAGTCTTCCTGAACCTGCACGCTTTCTGCGATAGACAGGGTAATCAGGGCTTCATAGGTTTCGCTGTCGAAACTGATATCTGCAACGTGACCGACACGTACCCCTGCCGCCTCGACAAAGGCGCCTTCCTTTAATCCTGAGACCGAGACGAAGCGCGCCTGCAGTTCATATTCAGGCTGACTGATGCCGCCCATGTTGCCCATCCGCATGGCTATCCATGTCAGGCTTAACAGACCCGCCAGGAAAAATATCCCAACCGTCAGTTCGATATTCTGATGCTTCATACAAATCCCCTATACAGACCGATCTTAGTCGTCAATCCTGATACTGACAATCACAACAGCAGGGCGCTGATCAGGTAGTCAGCGAAGAGCACGCTCACAGACGTCAGAACCACCGCTTCTGTGGTCACGCGACTGACACCCTCCGGCCCAAATGCACCCTTGCGATCACGGTGCAACAGAAAACCCCGGGCGGCACTAATCCAGACAATCAGTAGACCAAAAACCACTGCCTTAACCAGACACATCAGCATGTCTCGTGGCAGAACTGTATCCGCCATGCCCTGCATATAAGCACCGTGACTGACGCCAAACAGGAGTACCCCGATGAAGTAACCGCCAGCAATCCCCATCAGGACGAAGATGGCGGTTAACAGAGGCACAGAGATCACGCCCGCCAGCAGTCTGGGGATGATCAAATAACGGTAGGGGTCGATAGCCATGCAGTCCAGTGCATCGATCTGATGATCGGTTCGCATGATGCCAAGTTCCGCGCAGATGGCCGAACCGGCACGTCCGGTGACCAGCAGGGCCGTTAACACCGGCCCTAATTCCCGAATCAGGCTCAAGCCGACCGCAGAGCCCAGCATACTGACCGAACCAAAACGTACCAGCGTATCGTAGAACTGCAGTGCGACGACCATGCCGACAAACAATCCGGCGACCGTGATCATCAGACCTGAACGGGCACCGATAAAATAGATCTGTCGAATAACGGGTTTAAGCGTGTAGGGCGGATTGAGACCATGCCTGATGGCGTTAAACAGAAACACGCCGAGGATGCCAAGATCTTCTGTGAAATGCTGAACACTTCGGCCCAGACGTGAAATTGAGCTTAGCAGACGAGACATATTATGTGTGAGTCAGACGATCAAGATAGGACTGCGATTCGAGATCGTCACGGCCTACGCGACGCTGCAGAAGATTGAGCACATCCTCATCCTGACTCCTGTGAATTTCTTCCTTGCTGCCGGTGATTAATAACTTTCCTTCATCGATGATAGTGATTCGATCGGCAATCGCGAAAGCACTTTGCAGTTCATGGGTGATAACGAGGATGGTCATGTTCATCGCATCGCGTAACTTAATGATCAGTTCATCCAGTTCGGCAGAATTGACCGGATCGAGTCCAGCCGACGGCTCGTCAAACAACAGTATCTGTGGATCCATCACCACGGCACGCGCAAGACCGGCACGTTTTAGCATGCCGCCGGAGAGTTCTGCTGGCATCATATGTTCGGTACCCGCAAGGTTCATCATTTCCAGTTTCATTCTTGCCATGATGCGAATCGTGTTGGCATCAAGTTTGGTGTGTTCACGCAGTGGCAACTCAATATTTTCTTCCACGGTCAAAGAGCCGAGTAATGCTCCGCCCTGAAAGGCCACACCAATTTTTTTACGCAGGCTATAAAGCTGTTTACGATCGATCTGATGAATCGCCTGATCGAGCAAATGAATTGAACCGGAACTGGGTATCTGTAAACCGAGAATATGGCGTAGCAGGGTGGACTTGCCCGAACCACTGCTGCCCATGATGACGTGGATTTCGCCTCTGGAAACATGCAGGTTGATGTCATTCAGTATCTGCCGATCACCATAGTGGGCATCTAACTGTTCGACCCTGATCACCATTGTCCGTCGATCTCCCTTGCAAAAGAGGCTGTGCTACTCAACTGTAACTGTTCAGCAATACAGCAAACTGTTGTATCTTCTGAAATACATTTTTTTCTTATAATCCGCGTAGTGTAAAACAGACCTGTGTCTGTTACGACAACGTAGATAGAATCAGTCATCAGGAAATTATTCATGTCTTCATATATTCAGTCATCGGGGATCGCACTGGTTACCGGTGGCGCAGGTTTTATTGGTTCGCATCTCGTTGATCGTCTCCTGCAGGAAGGTTTTACAGTACGCGTGCTGGATGACTTTTCTACCGGTCATCGATCCAATCTACCGGACAGCAGTCATGTCGAGGTGATCTCCGGCGATGTGGGCGATTTTGAAGCAGTGAGTGCGGTGATGGAGGATGTGGAATGCGTCTTCCACGAAGCGGCGGTGGCGTCTGTGCCGCGAACGGTTGGCGATCCATTGGGCAGTCAACGCACCAATTACCAGGGCACTCTGAATGTTCTTGAGGCGTCGCGTCAGGCCGGCGTGAGACGTCTGGCCTTTGCTGCCTCGGCAGCAGCATATGGCGATCTCCCCGAGCAGCCAAAACAGGAACGTATGGAGCTTAAACCACTGTCACCCTATGCGGTGGATAAACTGGCCTCAGAGTATGCCTGTCAGGTCTATGCGCGCCTGTATGGGCTGCAGACAGTCTGTTTACGTTACTTTAATGTGTATGGTCCGCGACAGGATCCTTCTTCACCGTATTCCGGGGTTATTTCCATCTTTGCTGATCGGCTGAACAAGGGAGAGCAACCGGGTATTTTTGGTGACGGTGAACAGACCCGCGATTTTGTTTTTGTGTCGGATGTGGTGGAAGCCAATATGCAGGCAATGGTCGAGAGCAATGCGGTTGGTCAGGTGTTTAATATCGCCACGGGTACACCGGTGACCTTGAATGGCCTGTTGCAGACCCTGTGTGAACTGAAGCAGATGCCATTTGCGCCGGATTACTCGGAAACAAGGGTCGGAGATATTCGGCATTCCTCGGCAGATGTCTCACAGGCCAGAGAAAAACTTGCCTGGCAGGCACAGACAGATCTACGTCAGGGTCTGGAAAAGCTGCTCGCTTCTATCTCTGCCTAGAAATAGCGCAGTAACTCAAGTTGCAGGTGGTCGTCCTGACGTAGTCCAAACTGCACATCACTGGCCGGGATGCTGGAAATAAAACGTGCTTCGAGATTTAGTTTCCAGCGGGAGCCAAGGCGCCGACTGGCCTCAATACTGAAAAATCGTGCACTGCTGTCCAGATCCTGAATGACACCAAGCAGGGCATCGGTGCTCTGTACATCATTCAATGCCAGCCTGACCCCAAGCAGCAAGTCGTTTTCAAACGGTACCGGGGCCGCATCATGCCGGTCGTCGTACAGGTATTCGACCACAATGCCCAGATCCGTCGCGCTGTCCTGCAGCCCGAAGAAGGTGTATTCGAAGCCCGTAGTCATAGCAACAAATGTGTCGCCCTGTCCCTGTCTGCGGATCGCCTCCAGTTTCAGCAACCAGCTGCCTTTGGTGGCCTGAATGTCCAGCCCGGTTTGATGAATAATGTCGTAGTGAGGCTGCAGTACCGGGTTTGATGGGTCATTCAGGGAGAGTCTCAACACAGGATCACGACTGGTGCCATAGAAATGCGACAGGCCCATGTCCCAGTCACCCATGGTATGTGACCAGCGCAGGGCAAAATCAAGGTGTTTCTGGCCCGCAGCGGAGCTATAGCTGACCCGATCAGTCTGTACCGGGGGCGGACTTCGCAGACGTCCCTCTACACCCGGAAAGCTGCGTTCACGAAAGCCGGGCAGAAAGAACAGATCAACCGTTCCCCAATCCCGGATCAGTGCCAGGTTGAGCATCGGCTGACCGAGCTTATCTTCACCGTCGAGATTCTCCACCAGATCCGTCTGATTGATAATATCCACCAGGTGCTGGGATTCGGTAACGCCCCAGAAGACCTTTCGAATCCCGACGCGCAACTCCCAGTCCTGCTCAGATTTTAACCAGGTCAGTTCACGGATATCGAAATGCGTGCGACGCGCATCGCGTTGATCGAGACGCAGAAAAGGGATGAAGCTCAGACTCTGATAGCCATCATCCCATGCATGATAAAACTCAGGCTGGGCGCTCAGTGATAGCCCGGCACTGTGCTGGCGTGGATCCAGTTCCTGCTCGCTAAAAAAACGGGCTTCCGAACCCAGATACCCGCTCACCTCCAGTGAGTGTGCGGCACCACAGAGAGTCAGGCCACAGAGCAGGGCAAACGTGGCGCAGGGCAGGTGATCTTTCAACGCGCTCTCTTCAGGCTGTTCTTATCAAAGTCGCGATCCGAAAGGCCGCTGGCAAACTGTCGATCAGACCAGTCAAG
>JBFIID010000178.1:0-5858 GCA_041601415.1 Gammaproteobacteria bacterium | reverse complement strand
CCTGAAGAGATGCCGATCGGTGTCGTGGCGATTGGTTATGGTGACGGTTATCCGCGGCATTGTCAGTCCGGCAGCCCGGTGCTGATCAATGGGTGTCGTGCACAGCTGATTGGCAGACCGTCGATGGATATGCTCACCGTGGATTTGCGTTCCGTTCCCGATGCCGAAGTCGGTGACGAAGTAACACTCTGGGGTGAGGGACTGCCAGTGGAAGAGGTTGCGCCACACGCCGACACCATTCCCTACGAATTATTATGCAATGTCGGTAGACGTGCACACTTCCTTATCAAGGATGAAAATAGCTAAAGCAGATGGCCGCCAAGCAGCAATACCAATGTCAGGAATGTGGTGCCAGTTCGCCTAAATGGATGGGGCAGTGTGGCGACTGTGGGAGCTGGAATTCACTGGTCGAGACGGTTGTCATCGAAGACAGGCCGGGTAAAAAGCGCTTTCACATGGCCGGTGAGTCCTCTGGCAGTCTGCAGGTCAGCTCTCTGGCTGATGCCAACATTGAAGAGACTCCCCGTATCAGTACCGGTATCAGGGAACTCGATCGGGTACTTGGTGGTGATGGGCTGGTCAATGGTTCGGTGGTGTTGATCGGCGGCGATCCCGGCATTGGTAAATCTACCCTCCTGTTACAGATGCTTTCCGACCTCTCCACGCGTGACGGTCTAAAGACGCTGTATATCAGTGGGGAAGAATCGACCCGACAGGTGGCGATGCGCGGTAAACGACTCGGCCTTGATATTGCCGATCTACGTTTTCTAACCGAGACCTGTATTGAAAATATCCTGCAACAAACGGCAAAAGAATCACCGCATGTCATGGTGGTGGATTCAATTCAAACCATCTATACCGATCGACTCAATTCTATTCCCGGCAATGTGGCGCAGGTGCGCGAGAGTGCCATGCAACTGGTGCAGTATGCGAAACGCACCGGTACAGCGGTTTTTCTGGTAGGGCATGTGACCAAGGAAGGGGCTCTGGCCGGGCCGCGTGTGCTGGAGCACATGGTCGATACGGTACTCTATTTTGAGGGTGATAGCGGCAGTCGTTTCCGTGTCATCCGGGCGGTTAAGAACCGCTATGGTGCGGTGAATGAACTGGGTGTGTTCGCGATGACGGACAATGGTTTACGTGAAGTAAATAATCCCTCCGCAATCTTTCTTTCGCGGCACGCCGAGGACGTACCGGGCAGTGTCGTGATGGTTACACGAGAAGGTACACGACCACTGCTGGTCGAGGTACAGGCCCTGGTGGATGAAAGCCATACCGCCAATCCCCGCCGTGTCTGTGTTGGCCTGGAACAGAACCGCCTGGCGATGTTGCTGGCGGTATTACATCGACATGGAGGCATCGTGACCCATGATCAGGATGTGTTTGTGAATGTCGTAGGCGGTGTCAGGATCAGTGAAACCGGTGCGGATCTGGCGGTGGTCATGGCGGTACTTTCGAGTTTAAGAAATCAACCTCTGCCCAATGATCTGGTGGTCTTTGGCGAGATAGGGCTGGCAGGCGAAATTCGTCCGGTACAGAATGGGCCGGAACGCTTGAAAGAGGCCGCCAAGCACGGCTTTAAACGCGCTATCGTGTCGCGCGCTAATGTGCCGCAGGGTGGTGTCGAAGGGCTGGAGATCACACCTGTCAGCACACTCGCCGAGGCGATAGAACGCAGTTAGACAGCGTATCCGTTCGTGGTGCTATTCAAGGCCCTGGTATCGGACCGTGCTTGATGGGTTCTGGCCGACTGATACCAAACCCCTGCGCATAATCGATGCCTATTTCTTTAAGTACCTGCAGAATTGCGTCATTTTCGACAAATTCTGCAATCGTCTTTTTCCCCATTACCTGTCCGATTTCGTTGATCGATTTCACCATGGCCTTATCGATTGTTGAGCTGCAGATGTCCTTGATAAATATCCCGTCGATCTTGAGATAATCAACGGGCAGGTTTTTCAGATAGGCAAAGGATGACAGTCCGCTGCCAAAATCATCCAGCGCAAAGCGGCATCCAGTGGCTTGTAATGCGTCAATCAGACGGTTAGCTCGCTGCATATTTGCAATGGCTGCGGTTTCGGTGATTTCAAAACAGATCTTGTTAGCGGGCAGGCCGGTGCGAATAAATTCCTGCTGAATGAATTCGAGAAACTCATCCTGACTCACGGAGAGTCCGGAAAGATTGATACTGCAGGTGTGTAGTTGCTTTAGATGGACGGGGTCCCCTGCCAGCCAGTCAAAGGTATGGCTGATGACCCAACGGTCAATTTTTGAAGCCAGATCATAACGTTCCGCGGCCTCAAGAAATGTGCCGGGAGGTATGAGTTCATTACTCTCCGATAACATACAAAGTAAAATTTCATAATGCAGGCCTTCATTTGCATGGCCATTGACAGGGGCGATTTCCTGTCGCGCTAGCCGAAAGCGATCATTGTCCAGTGCATAGTGAATTTTCGCGATCCATTGCATTTCTCCATGCCGTTTTGCCAGTTCTTCATCATCCTCGCGATAAACATGAACTCGATTTCTACCGAGGTTTTTCGCCGTATAACAGGCGGAATCGGCGTTGCGAAGTATCTCGGTGATGGGCTCTTCTGCAGCAAAGATAGGAGTGATCCCAATACTGCAGCCAATCCTGAATTGTTTCCTGTTCCAGATGAATAGAAAGTTCTCAACCGTCTGCCTGAGTTCATCGGCAATTATGTAGGCCTGTTCTATGTCGCAATCTTCCAGTAACAATGCAAACTCATCACCGCCGAGTCGCGCCAGGGAATCACGTTTCCGGATTTTGCTGCTCATGGTATTCGCAAGCTGATGTAGCAGTTCGTCTCCCGCTATGTGCCCACAGGTATCATTGATGACCTTGAACTGGTCGAGGTCTATATACCCCAATGCGTGCCTTGAATTCTGCAGACTATGTGAACTGGTAAGACGGTGAAGTTTCTGTTCAAATCCGCGTCGATTGATCAGGCCTGTCAGGGCATCATGAGTCGCCTGATAGGCGAGCTTCTCGTTTAACAAATGAGTTTCTGTTATATCTTCGCAGACGACCAGCAGTGACTTCTCACCATCGGCCTCGGTGACAAGCTGTGCGGTATCGCGGTGAAAAAAATGTCTGCCATCGGCATGCACCATTTCCAGAACACAACGGTGAACCTGAGAAGGTTTACTAAAGCACAGTTCAATAAAGGATGTGCATTCGTCAAGTCCCGAATCAGAAACAAGATTCATAAAGAACTCGTCCTGAAGTTGTTCCTGACGATAGCCCAGTTTAGCTGCACCGAAGTCGTTAATGGTAATAATCGTGCCATCTTTGCGCAGGGTAAATAACATCATCGGGTTATGTTCGTACATGTGCCGATAGCGTTTTTCACTTTCCCTAAGGGCATTTTCCGTATTCACGAGTTTACTAATATCCCGGATTGCACATGCGATGACGATAGGGCGCACATCCGTCGCAGGACTCAGGGATACATCTACGGGGAATTGCGTACCGTTTTTGTGCTGGGCATAGCGGTATTGGCTGCTGCCCATCGGTCGCGGTTCTGGCTTGTGCGCATATTCATTTATTTTCTGCCGGTGTTGCAGGCGTGAATTTTCTGGTACGAGTATTTCTACGGTCTTGCCGAGGAGTTCGTTCCTCTCGTAGCCAAACATTTTTTCTGTCTGACTGTTTACCAGAAGTATCACTCCATGATCATCTGTGAACACCATGGCATCTGGTGCAGCTTCAATTAGATGTTCAAAACTAACCAGCTCAGTCAGAACCTGTGGATTGCTTGCCGCACCATTCATAGTATCGACCTCCACTCAAACAGCGGTTGAAAACTATAGTCGTCAACGCGCCTATCAAAGCGTAATGAATAAGAATGTAAAACTCAGCGGGTTTTGGGCCTGATGATCATGCAACCAATCACAACTGCAATGATGGTATGCGTGTGATGCGGGGGTGGGGCATCGTTGCTATAGATAACGTCAATTAGATGCTGCTTATTAAAGCTTATTACGTCGTCTTGCGTATGTCTCTAGTTCAGCGTTAAAAAATATTCCGAACCAGGTCAATTCTTTGTGCTGTCTTTTCCGTTATCGGAGGATGAGCTTTTTTCTGAAGGTCGACCCTCGACATTTAACTTGTTAATCGAATCCAGTGACTCAATAATTTCTGCAGCGATGCTACTGATTTTGCTGCGATTGGAGCGTGCATGTGAGCGCAGAGTTTCAAATGCGTCTTCTGAAGAAATTTTTAATCGTTCCATTAGTACTCCTACCGTCATACTGGTTTTGCGATCCGCATCCAGCGCACGACTAAGATGATGTACCTTGTTTTCCAGAGCAATTAGCGTCGCTGCCTGCAGCAGCATGGATTTGATCAAAGAACGTAGCGTGATCATATCGACAGGCTTGGAAAGACAGGCATGTCCTTTAAATTGACACATACCATTGACCGGGTTACATGCCCGTCCACAGGTATCTATGTCGTGTTGCTCAACCAGAAAAACAACAGGAATACTGTTGTTGCCTAACAGCTTCTCTACCGCCTGTGATAGATCAACTTCAGATAAACGCTGATCGGCCAGTACCAGTGCGACATGTCCGTCAGCCACGCTGGCCAGTGCATCATCCACCGTGGTGGCTTTTGAAAGGTTGTAACCGGCGTCGCCAAGTTCAGAAGCGATGACATCCAGTTCGGGGCTGTTAGCACCGACAAGGATAATTGAGTGTTCAGTCTTAAACATAGTGTTTTATCCTGCTTACAGCTTAGTCAATTGTTGGCTGTGAAATTTGATATAAATCAAATGCCGGTATGATTCACCGCACCTGTAGAGGTGAACCGAAACCAATAAAAAACCTGAATTATCAGGGGAATCTACTCTGGTGTTTTCTCAGCATAATCAGAACTGCAAGCAGTCATGAGAGTTTCTGGCCGGCAGGGATGGGGCTGGCGGGAGCTTAATCAAGTAATCTGAAACGTGCATAAAGCCGCTCCTATAGACAGGTCAATCTGAACATAATAAATCAACCTTATCAAGCCAGTGGCTCGTGGTTCTGCGAATTTTACAGGGCGTAATGATAGTTCAAAGAGAGAGTAATGAGGCAGGCTTATTGGCACACAGTTAATGAGGTATTAGTGCCGGGACTCTTTGCCTGTTTCATCAGGAGGATATCCCTTCATGGCAGAGGATATTTGTGCATCTGGTACAAAGTTCTGGACAGATGTTATGAGGTGTTTTAAACGTAATGTGAAACACAGCATCGTTTCACATTACGTCGGTCAGGGTTTAGCCCAGGGCGTAAAGTTCTCTCTCCAGTACTTCATGACTGCCGAGGTTTAGCTCAATCAGTCGTTTCAGATGGGTGATGCTGTCAAGGTCGATAAACTTACAGGCGAAGCCCAGGTTGTGATCTCTGACATGTGCCAGCGTGCATTCCATAAGGATTGGTGTTTCGGCATTTTCCAGCATGATATGCAGGTGATGCTGACTGCCATTTTCCGGTGACCAGTCATCGGTGCATTCCACCAGTGCTCCTTTCAATGAGAGGTCGACAAGCTGTCCTCGGTGTTCCCCTTTATCATCACTAATTACGACATCACCAGTACACAGTACACGACTGAAATTTCTACGGTTTTGTTGTTGAGCTTGCATAGCTGTTCAAATCCACTGTTGTTCGGAGTTGAACTCCGTATCGGCAGTTACAGGCAATACTTAAGCCTCTGGGGACTAAAAGGTGTCTTTTTTTGCCTCTTTCACACGGCTTTTTCTGGGGGGGGTAATGCGCGCGTTTTTGATTTGTTGGTCAGCAACCTGGATGATTTCGATGGTGTAATCACTGATCCGCAGAGTCGTACCGGGTTCTGG
>JBFIID010000177.1:0-5864 GCA_041601415.1 Gammaproteobacteria bacterium | reverse complement strand
CAGGTGCAGATCTACGCCCGACAGGCAGGACTGGGTACGATTGTCTCCCTGATGTTGCCCTACAGCCTGGTATTCGGTGTCGTCTGGTCTCTGCTTATCATGCTCTGGTTACTACTCGGTATCCCGCTGGGCCCGGGCGGTGACCTGTATTATGGCTAAATCTGCATGATGGCGATGTTCAGCGGCTGTGATAGGATGCGGCGGCATTTTCACGGAATCCGGACATGGCAGATACCCGCACCTACAAAGTAGTTTTTCACAATCAGGACAAGGTCTACGAGATCTATGCACGGCATGTGAATCAGGGCCATATACTCGGTTTTATCGAGGTAGAAAAGCTTCTGTTCGGAGAGAAGTCTTCCGTAGTGGTTGACCCTTCAGAGGAAAACCTGAAAAACGAGTTTAACGGGGTGGTACGAACCTATATCCCGATGCACGCTGTGATCCGCATTGATGAAGTAGAAAAAGAAGGCCACGGCAAGATCACTGACGCCAATGGTACAGGCAACATTCACCACCTGCCGATATACAGTCAACCGGAACCACCGAAGAAATAGAGACCAGAGCTTATTCCATCAAGGCCAGGATATGCGCATGCGCGGCCTCGGCATTACCCTGCAGGTCATAACCACCTTCCAGCAGGCTCACCAGACGCCCTCCGGCATGTCTGTCTGCGATGCCCTTCACCAGCTGTGTTAACTGTCGAAAACCATCATCCGTAACGGCAAAGCAACCTAGTCTGTCTCCCTTCCGACTATCAAAACCGGCCGATACCAGCACCAGTTCGGGTTTAAATTTTTCTGCTGCCGGCACCAGTTGTTCCTCATAGGCCTTTAGAATCTGGGCGTCAGTCGTGCCACAGTCCAGATGAACATTAATCGTGTAGCCATAACCCGCACCGGCACCGCGTTTTTTCGGCGTGCCCGTGCCGGGATAGGCATTGAAATCATGTGATGAAAAAAACAGTACGCTCGGATCGTTATAGAAGGCATCTTGAGTGCCATTGCCATGATGATAATCCCAGTCCACAATCAAAATCCGTTGCAGACCATAACGTTGCTGGGCAAAACGGGCAGCAATGGCAATATGATTGTAATAGCAGAACCCCTCTTCCCTGCCGGTATTGAGGGCGTGATGCCCCGGCGGTCGGGAGGCACAGAAGGCATTTTTCAGACTCCCGTTACAGACCTCGGCAACGGCCTGAAGCAAGCCTCCCGTTGCAAGACTTGCCAGACGGTGCGCGGCAGGTGCAGTTGTGCGGATCGCCTGAATATGCTGTTCGGTGTGGATCAATCGAATCACATCCTGTACATCCGCCTGAGGCGTGATTACCTGTACCGACTCCAGCAAGCCTGCTGCCTGCAGATGCGCATAAAGCGCAGCGTAGCGCGCCGGTGACTCGGGGTGCCCGGGCTCAATGTGATAGTGATTAAAGCCATCACTGAGAACCACGCCAGTTGCCGCCTTTGTGCCCGCCTGCACAGTGTTAGATCGGCAGACCGCGAGCGGCAACAGCGCTGAAACCAGACCAAGAAATTCTCTTCTATGCATAGACTTATACTAGTAAGCTGAGATCTCTGTGTATATGTTGCAACAGGTGGGTAAAGTAATCGATGACATCATTTAGGTCTGGTGAGGCTCAAATCGAGACCCGTTTTATTTCGTCACTGAGTGAGTTGTCAGCCGACCAGTGGAACGCTCTGGCCTCTGATACAAACCCGTTCATGCGTCATGAATTCCTGTCCGGACTGGAGCAACATGTCCCGTTAGCCGAGCATGGCTGGTATCCACAACACCTGCTATTGTTTGAAGACCAACGCCCCGTCGCTGCTATGCCGCTGTACCTGAAGTCGAACTCATGGGGGGAGTTTGTGTTCGACTGGGCCTGGGCCGAAGCCTATGAACGCTCGGTTGGCCCCTATTACCCTAAACTGGTTTCTGCTGTGCCGTTCACGCCGGTCACCGGCCCTCGTTTGTTACAGCAGGCTGGGCCAGTTTCAGAGCGGCGTGCTGCAATCATTTTAGAGGCCATTCAGGCGTATGTTGAGCAACGAAACCTGTCGTCTTTCCATTGCCTGTTTCCTGCTGATCAGGAATTAAACCGGTATACGGACGCAGGTTTACTGATTCGCCAGGGCTGCCAGTATCACTGGGTGAATCAGGGGTATGCTGATTTTCAGGAATTTCTATCGACCCTCAGCGCAAAAAAACGAAAACGAATACGCCGTGAACGACGCGAAGTGGAACAGGCAGGGGTTGAATTTCAGGTCTATAGCGGTCATCAAATCAGCGATGAACTCTGGGGCTTATGCCATCAGCTCTATTGCTCTACCTTTCACTACAAGGGCAATACACCAAGGCTTACGTTGGAATTTTTTAAACACCTTGGAGACAAAATGCCCGCTGAAACGCTGATTTTTACCGCCAGTCTGAATCAGAAAATCATCGCCATGGCCTTTGCGATGCGCGATGAAAATACCCTCTATGGTCGACATTGGGGATGCAATTTGGAACTTCGTCATCTACATTTTGAATTATGCTACTACCAGACCATCGACTACTGTATTACTAATGGTCTGCAATGTCTTAATGCGGGGGCACAGGGTGAACACAAGGTGGGCCGGGGTTTCTCTCCAGTGAAAACAGCTTCTGCCCACTACATCCCTGATGAGAGCTTTGCCATCGCAGTCAGGGACTACCTGCGCAGAGAAACAGGTGCCATTGACAGGTATGTTGATGAGCTTGATGCACATTCAGCCTATCGACAAACAGACGTACAGATTTAAGGTTATCGGGCAGATGAAAAACCCTCTCTACAGCTTCAGTGACGAAAACCCCTGTCCGCGATTTCCGGAGCTGGATAATGCTCTCGCGGATCCAAACGGATTACTGGCAATCGGTGGCGACCTGTCTGAAAAGACCCTCCTCGATGCCTATGCGAAAGGTATCTTCCCATGGTATGAGACCGGCCAGCCGATCTTATGGTGGTCTCCCGATCCACGCTGCATACTGTTACCCGGGAAAATGAAAATCTCTCGCAGCCTGCGTAAAACCTTACGCAAGGGGCATTTCACTGTGACTCTGGATCAGGCCTTCTCGCAGGTAATCAACCGCTGTGCAGGTCCACGTAAACAACAGTCAGGCACCTGGATAACAGCCGATATTTTTCGTGCGTTTTTGCACATGCATCGTCAGGGACATGCGCACTCTGTAGAAGTCTGGCATCAGGATACGCTGGTTGGTGGACTCTACGGACTTGCTATCGGCAAGGTTTTTTTCGGTGAATCCATGTTCAGCGGCATGACGGATGCCTCCAAGGTCGCGATGGTCACATTGTCACAGGTGCTTAGCGACTGGGGGTATGAATTAATTGACTGTCAGGTGCATAACCCGCATCTGGAAAGCCTGGGCGCCAGTTGTATTGGTCGCCAGCAGTTCAGGACATATCTGGATCGCCTCTGTGTTCAGAAGGCATCCCCCGTTGCCTGGCAACAGCACGCCAATACAGCTCTGCAATGCCATGAATGACACCAGTATCAACACCCAGCAAAAACTCTCGCGACTGGCTTTCTACGCGACCCAGCCACATGAATGCAGTTATCTGGACGATCGCAGTGCAATCACGCTATTTGTGGATCCAGAAGCAGAAAAAAATGCGACAGATTATGCCCTGCTTTCACACTATGGTTTTCGCCGCAGTGGTAACCATATTTACCGCCCTCATTGCAGCAGCTGTCACGCCTGTGTAGCGATTCGTGTGCCGGTTGAGAAGTTTGTACCAAACCGTAACCAGCGTCGTAACCTGCAGTCAAACAAGGATCTCACTGTCCGCGCAGTCAACGCCCGTTATTGCGATGAGCACTATGAGCTGTATGAGAGATATCTCGGCGCGCGTCATCAGAATGGTGGCATGGATAACACCAGCCCAAGTCAATATACCGACTTTATGTTTTCCAGCTGGGCAGAGACAAAATTGTTTGAAATCCGTCAGCACAGGCAACTACTGGCCGTCGCCGTGGTGGATTATATGGATAATGGGCTGTCTGCGGTCTACACCTATTACGACCCGGAACACAGGAAACGTAGTCTGGGTCGTTACGCGGTGTTGTTCGAGGTGGAAGAAGCTCGCAGACAAAATCTGGCATGGTTGTATCTTGGCTACTGGATAAAGAATTGTCGCAAAATGGTCTACAAGGATGAGTTCCAGCCAGTAGAATACTTTCATAATGGTAAATGGAGCACCGAAAAACCCCATATCCCCTAAAATGCCTTTGCCACATTGATCTGTTTCAGGCAGAATGCGCGCCTTGAATTCACTAACAGAACAGGTTTATGGCAAAAGAAGAACACATTGAAATGGAAGGTACGGTTATTGAAACCCTGCCCAACACTATGTTCAGGGTTGAACTTGAAAACGGGCACAAGGTTATCGCCCATATTTCCGGCAAAATGCGCAAGCACTACATCCGCATTCTGACCGGCGACAAAGTGACCGTCGAACTCACACCCTATGACCTGAGCAAGGGTCGAATCACCTATCGCGCACGCTAATTTATTTCCAGTCGTTGCCTCACTTCCTTCAGTAAGCCAGCAAAGCACCCTTCCAGCAGTTTAGCGGTGTGCTCGAATTCAGCCACTCCCTGGCCATAAGGGTCAGGTATTTCCAACGTCTGCAGGGCTGAATATTGACCGATTAACTCGATCACAGCGGTGTTCTCTACACCTGTGAACCTGAGTAGTTCCCTGATATTGCGCTTATCCATTACCAGTATCATCCCGAAGCGCTGAAAATCTTCACTGCAAATGCGTCTCGCACGGTGCCCGGAAATGTCGACACCCCGCTCTAATGCGACCTGGCAGGAGCCCATAGCGGGCGGTTCGCCCAACAGGTATGCCTGTGTACCTGCGGAATCCACCCCAACCCTGTGCGACAGACCGTGTGTGTCCAGGTGCCGGGCAAACAGACCGGCAGCGAGTGGGGAACGACAGATATTACCGAGGCAGACAAATAGAATGCTGAGTGAATGCGTGTCAGTGGGCATGTGGTAACTGCAAAGTTCGTGAAATATTGAACAACATGGACTCTATCGGGGTACGCAGAGGCACTCCGTCACTAGAGTAGATTTCTAACATTCGAGCCTTTAGTTCCCGGTCATGTGACAGAAATACAGCCCTGCCCCAAAACGTCGATTAAAGGCCCCCAGAGGCTGTTCGACTCTGGTGAATCAGCTTACAACTTCGACATCTTCCGCCTGGAGACCTTTCTGACCTTCTACGACTCCAAACTCGACGTGCTGACCATCCTGTAATGCCTTGTATCCATCGCCGCGGATTGCACGAAAATGTACAAACACATCATCACCATTTTCACGTTGGATAAAGCCATAACCTTTGGCGTTATCAAACCACTTGACTGTTCCGGTTTGACGCTCTGACATATCACATTTCCCCTCACAGTATTACTTATTATTATGTGCGCTACTTATCGCACACAGAAATCATACTCTTTTTTTTAGCGGGTTAAAGCCTAAATCTGTTGCTGCAACGCAACATGCAAATAGAAGAATGGAGTGTTTATCAAGCGGGACAGACGGGGTCTATTTACTGCAGAATCGCCTTAAAGGGCGATCTGGAAAACTCTGTGATGCGTAGCGACTAACTTACAATGCACCCAGGGCTTCTGACGGTTCATTGGCCTCGATATGCGTTAGATAATTATCCAGTTCATTTGCCGCCGTCTCACAGTCGCTTAAGGAAAACAGGATTTTCAGCTTCAGAAACCAGCTTTCGGACTGATTCTGCTGTCTAATCCGAGCCAGTTGATTCAGGGCCGCACAGGCCTCGAACATCTTTTCTTCACGTTG
>JBFIID010000176.1:0-5885 GCA_041601415.1 Gammaproteobacteria bacterium | reverse complement strand
TACATTCAACTTATCCGGACTGGCACCCAGGCTAGCCAGTCTGTCTGCGTCTGCCTGATGCTGGGCAGCTATCAAATCGACATTCTGCAGCATTTCGTAACAGAGCGTGCGAAAACGCGCATAGCCCCTGGCCGATTTGGCTGACAGGCGGGCATTGATCACAGCCACCGGGATCTTTCTCTGCCGACAGGCATGAAAGCTATTCGGCCACAGCTCGGTTTCCATGAAGATCGCAAGTTCCGGCCTGATACGCTGTAGAAACAGGCTCAGCGCCAGGGGCAGATCATAGGGCGCAAAATAGTGCGTCACCTGACCATCCAGCAATCTTTGCGCATGATCCGCGCCGGTTGGCGTGGTGGTGGTCATAACAATCGTCAGTTCGGGTACGCTGTCCTTAAGTCGGTGAATTAACGGTACGGCAGCCTGTACCTCTCCGACAGATACGGCATGTATCCAGACTGTGTGTGAATTCCGGTTCGGGTCAACAAAACCAAATCGCTGGGTCCAGTTATGACGATAGGCGGGATTGCGGAGTGACAACCAGCAGAGCCTGACCAGCACCAGTGGTGTTAACAGGTACAACAGCAGTGTGTAGAGAAACCTCAAGCGTTCAATTCATCCAGATAAGCCTTTACACCCTGCTCCACACTGAGAAACAATTGCTCACAGCCTGCCTGTCTGAGGGCTGAAATATCCGCCTCTGTGAAACTCTGATAGGCCCCTTTCAGATGATCAGGAAACGGTATGTATTCCAGCTCACCCTTTTCATGCCAGGCGAGAACAGCCCTGGCGACATCATTAAAGGTCTGGCTTCTACCCGTACCCAGATTGTAGATACCGGATTTCTCCGGATGCAACATGAACCAGATCAGCACATCCACGACATCGACGACATAAACAAAATCTCGTCTTTGTTCGCCATCCTCATAACCATCACTACCGGCAAAAAGACGCAGCTTGCCTGTTTCGGCGATCTGATTATTCAGGTGAAATGCGACACTCGCCATACTACCCTTGTGCTGCTCACGCGGGCCATAGACATTGAAGAAGCGGAAACCCGCGACCTGGCTGTCGAATTCACTAGCGATACGTCGGTAATACTGATCAAACTGGAACTTGGAGTATCCATAGACGTTGAGTGGGGACTCAAACGCCGGCTCCTCACGAAAGGTATCACTGCCCCCGTAAACGGCAGCACTGGAGGCATACAGGAACGGGATTTGTGCATGCTGACAGAAATGCAGCAGGCGCTTGCTGTAATCATAGTTGTTTTTCATCATATAGCGGCCATCCCACTCGGTGGTGGTGGAACAGGCGCCCATATGAAAGACACACTCGACGGGCCGATTGAAGGGCTGCACATCCTCCAGCATTTTCAGAAAATCATCCTTGTCGATGTAGTCGGCAATACTGCAGTCGGTGAGATTCAGGAACTTCCTGCCATCTTCCAGATCATCGACCACCAGAACATCTTCATAACCCCTCTGGTTGAGTCGCTTAACAAGGTTACTGCCGATAAAGCCGGCTCCTCCGGTGACTATGATCATGATTCAGGATTCCTGTAACTGGATGGCGGCGATAATGGATGAAGTCGAGCAATTATCCCTGAATGGCAACACACGCACACTGCCTCCGTGTTCGATAACACAGTCCGCTCCGGCGATCTGTTCTGGCAGATAATCACCACCCTTGACCAGCACGTCCGGGATCAGACGTTCAATAATTCGTTGCGGGGTATCCTCTGAAAACGGGATAACCCAGTCTACCGATGACAGGGCGGCCAACACCCGACAGCGATTCTGTAATGTATTCACGGGGCGTTGCGGCCCCTTCAGGCGCGACACGGAGGCATCATCGTTGACCGCAATGATCAAACGGTCACCAAGGCTGCGTGCCTCGTCCAGATACTGCACATGACCGGCATGCAGGATATCGAAACAACCATTCGTCATGACGATAGTCTCACCACGCAGCCGTGCCGCTTCAACCGCTTTAACCAGTTCGTCCTCGGACAGGCTCTTCGTGCTATCCACGACGAACTCATGCAGTGCCGCCTCCAGTTCCTGCACGGTAACAGACGCCGCACCCACGTGGCCCACGACAATACCGGCAGCGGTGTTCGCCAGTGCGGTGGCATGCACCAGTGAATGCCCCGCCGCCAGTGAGGCCGCCAGCGTACCGATCACGGTGTCACCCGCTCCGGTCACATCGAACACCTCTCTGGCCTTAGCGGGCAGATGGGTGATGCTGCCGTCTCGTTCAACCAGGGTCATACCACGCTCGCTGCGGGTCACCAGTAAGGCGCCCAGTTCGAGACTCTGACATAGTGCGATGGCCTTGCTCGCCAGTTCCTCATCCGTCTCCGACGGCCCGACGACGGCCTCAAACTCTTTCAGGTTGGGGGTAATCAAACTCGCACCACGGTAACGCGAAAAATCACTGCCTTTTGGATCCACCAGTACCGGCTTATCCGCTGCCCTGGCGAGCGATATGAAAGCCTGGGCATCATGCAGTGCCCCTTTGGCATAATCCGAGAGCACAACCACATCTGCGGTCTGCAATTGCGCTTTGAAATCCGCTATCAGGCCACCGGCCTGCTGCATGCTGGCCGGGTCTTCGAAATCCAGGCGTATTAATTGTTGCTGCTGACTGAGCACGCGCAGCTTGGTGACGGTTTTGATGTCCTTACACTCTGTGAATACGCAGTGAACCTGCCTGGCCAGCAGTTGTTGTTGCAACGTGTTCGCCTCGGAATCCGAACCGGTAACGCCAATAAGTGTTGCCGCAGCACCCAGTGAGGTCACATTGAGTGCGACGTTTCCTGCACCACCGGGTCTGTCCTCGGTGTTCTTTACATGCACGACAGGCACCGGGGCCTCGGGCGATATCCTGCCTGTGCTGCCGTACCAGTAGCGGTCGAGAATCACATCTCCCACGATCAGGACATGGGCAGCTTCGAAGGATTGAACGATTTGATTCATGTTATTGTCATCTTTGACGTGTCAATATAGTGCAAACTGTGAAACTGGCCTGCCAATGAACAGCCGGCTGAGCCTCATTAGAAAAATGGCGATTTTATCATAAACAGTCTTATGCGATTCTTTTTATTAACTTTATTCTCACTGATCAGCCTCACGGTTGGTGCTGCTCCACTACCTGCCAGTATGCCCGGAAATTTCACGGTGACCTACACGCTGCACGGCAAGGGGATGAAACTGGGTGAGATGAAACGAGACTTTAGTCGCCTCGTTAATGGTGATTACCGTTTCTTTTCCGAGAGTAAAACCACGGGGTTCATTTCGCTGTTCCGCGACGACCATATCATTGAGGAGAGTATCTGGCAGTTTGATAAGGGAGGCATCAAACCACTGACCTATACCTACGAGCATACCGGCGGAAAGAAAGAGCGCCAGGTCCGGGTATTATTTGATCACAGCACGCGCAAGATCAGGAATCAGCTTGCGGACGATAGCTGGGAGATGCCTCTGGAAGACAATGTGCTGGATAAATTGCTCTATCAACTGGTCATCATGTCTGATTTGAAAAAGCAGGAGGCAGATCTCACCTATACCATCGCGGATGGTGGCCACATCAAGCAATATAAAATGGAGTTGCTGGGGGAAGAGTTTATCGACACGCCACTGGGCAAAATCCGCAGCTTGAAATTACGTCGACATAAACCTAACAGTAAGCGCTCCACCACACTCTGGTGCGCACCGGCAATGCATTACCTGCCTATCAGGGTGGAATATCAGGAAAAAGACGGTGAGATTACGACTGCCGAGATTAAAAAAGTGAGCGGGCTGGGAGACATGTTTGATCAGTAAGCTGCCAGCCAGACTCAGCTGACAGCCTACCAGGAGTTGTTTAGCCTTCGGTTTCGAAAAACTTGATCAGCTGCTCTGCAGGGATATAACCACCGAGTTCATAACCATTGTCCATATAGACTGCAGGCGTACCTCGCACCCCCATCGATTTACCCAGTTCAAATAATTCGGCAACCGGGTTATCACAACTGACAATTTTCACACCACGACCCTGGCTGGCTTTCGCAGCGGTGAGTGCGGTATTCCTGTCTGCTGCACAATAGACGCTGGCAAATTTCTTGTGGGACTCAGAATCAATACCGGCGCGAGGAAACGGCAGGTAACGGACTGCAATGCCGGCCTTGTTCAACTCCGGCACTTCGTTGTGAAAGCGCTGGCAGTAACTGCAATCAATATCGGTATACACATAGAGCACGTGTTCAGTCTTACCCTTCGGTGCAAATTCGATCACCTTCTCCTTTCCAAGATCGCGAAAAGCATTAACGCGGGCCTCGGCACGACGCTCCTTCGACAGGTTTCGCTTATTGACCAGATCAAATAAATCCCCTTTCATGACGAACTTTCCATCGACTGTCATGTATAGCAGGTCGGCACCAATCTGTACTTCATACAGCCCTTCAACAGGCGTTGGACTAACCCCTGTAACGGCAATGTCAGGCAGGATCTCAGCGAGACTCCTGGCAAGTTTTTTTTGCAGTTCGGCATCTGCCATGGCTGATTGACTGACAAACATGACTGTCATGGCAAAGATCATCATTAAGGTACGCATTGTTTCACTCCTGCAAGACATGCGGCGTGCCGCATATCGCTAAACTGTTGGTATTGTATTTTCGCTTCGTAGTGTGGAGGCGTAGTCTATCAGACAAAATAGCGGAGGAAGGTTCAGGATTGAAAATTACATTAAGCCGTTCCTGATTTTCTTTATATTTCACACTCTTCTGACTTGAATTTAATTTGTTTTGGCGAATAATGTGCGTACGCCAATTAGAATAACAACGGGCCTTACACGTACCCATGCCAAATCTTGAAGATACGACCCTGTCGAAATATCAGGTCATCAAGGCGATCGGTTCCAGTAATATCAGCACCGTCTATCTGGGACACGATCCCTTCATCGATCGGCCCGTCGCGATTAAGGTCGCCAACCTGTGCTCCGATGGCACGGATGCAAACCAGGAAATCTACCGAAAATTATTTTTCAATGAAGCCCAGACAGCGGGCATGCTGAGGCATCCCAACATCACCTCGATCTTTGATGCCGGGGTTGATAACGGTAATTACTACATCGTCATGGAGTACGTACATGGTGGTGGCACACTGGAGCAATATTGCAAAGTCGATAACCTGTTACCTCTGCAGTCCTGTGTGACGGTATTGTTCAAAACCGTCAGCGCCCTCAGCTACGCACATAAAAAAGGCGTCATTCATCGCGACATCAAACCGCGAAATATCCTCATGACCCATGATCTGGATGTGAAACTGAGTGATTTCGGCATAGCCAGCCTACCAGGCTCTGAAGACAGGGAACTGCTCAAAAACGCCGGTTCGCCGCTGTACATGTCTCCGGAACAGGTTCTGCAGCATGACATTACCGAACAGAGTGATCTGTTTTCGATGGGTGTAGTGATGTACGAGCTATTGACCGGCAAACATCCGTTTGAGGCGGATAACCTCGAGGCGATACAGCATAAAATTCTGCACAGTAACCCGGCACCGCTAGCAGATTTACGCTCCGATCTACCGGAGGTATTACAACGCATCATTGACCGAGCCCTTTCACGACAAACCCAGAAACGCTATAAAACGGGGCTCGATATGGCCGGGGATTTAAGCCTGGTCTTTGATTTCATCGAGACCCCGAGACATGAAATCGGGCGCCAGCAAAAATTCAACACGCTGCGCGCCATGGACTTCTTTAGTTCATTCACAGATACCGAGGTATGGGAGTTGATCAATGCAGGTATCTGGCAGACCGTTCCTGCCGATGAAAATATCATTCTTGAGGGAGAAATCGATAAATCTTTTTACGTCATTATCGATGGCGATGTGGTGGTCAGC
>JBFIID010000175.1:0-5885 GCA_041601415.1 Gammaproteobacteria bacterium | reverse complement strand
GTGGATAACCGTAAGGAGTTTGCTGAAGACGGAACAGTCAACAGTGTTGCATTAAAGCCTGAAGAGATTGAACAACTCAAATCACTGGTACGTGAGGCGATTGGCTTCAGTGCTGCCAGAGGCGATACCGTCAATGTGATTAATGCAGGCTTTTCCAGCCCACAGGTACCCGAGCCACTACCCGAGGTGCCGGTCTGGATGCAGCCCTGGGTCTGGGATATCGCCAAGCAGGTGCTGGGAGGGCTGTTTGTACTGTTCCTCGCCCTCGGTGTGCTACGCCCTGTATTTAAAAATATGATGCAGGCGCCGGGCTTGATGGTGAATAACGCAGCAACGGCCGGTGCTCTGCCTGAAGGTGAACAGACAGATCAGGCGGCTTTGCCAGGCGCTCAGGGGGGTGCACCACCACAACCACAAATGTCAGCCAGTGCGCGACTCAAACCGTCTACAGACTATGCCAGTGATCTGGGAGATATAAAGGGTTTTGTTGGTGATGACCCGCGACTTGCAGCTCAGGTGGTGAAAAAGTGGGTGGGTACTGAATAATGAATGACATAGCCGATCTACATGGCGTCGACAAAGCGGCCATCCTGTTAATGACACTGGGCGAAGATTCCGCCGCTATGGTGTTAAAGCATATGGGGCCGAAAGAGGTTCAATCCCTCGGCACCGCCATGGCAGGCCTGAAAAACATCAATAAGAAAATGGTGCAGGCGGTAATTAATGAATTTATTTCAGACGTAAATACCGAAACCTCGTTGGGTGTTGGTACTGAAGATTATGTTCGCTCTGTTCTCATCAGCGCACTGGGTGAAGACAAGGCTAACAGCATGATCGATAGGATTCTGCTGGGTGGTAATACCCAGGGCCTGGAAAGCCTGAAGTGGATGGACCCGCGTAGCGTCACCGAACTGATTCGACTTGAACACCCGCAGATTATTGCGATTGTACTGTCTTATCTGGAGGCTGATCAGGCGGCACAGGTATTGGCAGAGTTCCCGGAAAAAGTCCGCGCCGATCTGGTCATGCGTATTGCTTCGCTAGATGGTGTTCAACCCACCGCAATGAGTGAATTGAATGACATCCTGGAACGGCAGCTAAGAGGTAATTCAGGTATCCAGTCATCAACTATTGGTGGTCTTAAAACGGCGGCAAATATCCTTAATTTTCTGGACAGCAGTCTGGAAGCCGTGGTGATGGAGCAGATCAAGGAATCGGACGAAGAACTGGGGCAGGAAATTCAGGATCTTATGTTTGTCTTTGATAACCTCACGGACGTCGATGACCGCGGCATTCAAACCCTGTTACGCGAGATCTCAACCGATAATCTGGTACTGGCGCTGAAGGGCACAACCGATAACGTTAAGGAAAAAATCTTCAAGAACATGTCTGCACGTGCGGCCGAAATGCTGCGCGATGATCTGGAGGCACAGGGGCCGGTTAAGGTGAGTGACGTTGAGACCGCGCAGAAAGAAATTCTCTCCATTGCCAGACGACTGGCAGAAGAGGGAACCATCCTGCTGGGTGGTGGTGGCGAGCAGATGATCTAGGTTGCAATAGACGATGACCAATACAGACAGTGTGCTTATCACCGCCGAACAGGAATCCAGCTGTGAGCGCTGGGAAATGCCTCAGGTGCAGGGACGCTTACCCGGTTATGATGTATCTAATACCGGTATAAAGCCTCCAACAGCAACCGAATTAAAGGAACTGCAGAAACAGGCCTATGATGAAGCCTATCAGCTTGGTCGTGAAGAAGGCCTGCAACAGGGCTATGCAGAAGGGCATGAAAAGGCAGTCCTGGAGTTCCAGAAGAAAAGTGAAATTCTGGACAAGGTGTTGTTAAACCTGCACAGCCCTCTTGAAGAACTCGACCACGCGGTTGAACAATCCATCGTCGAATTAATTGCGCTCATTTCACGCCATCTGGTGAGGCGAGAGCTCAAGCATGATGAAGGCGAGATTGTGGGGGCCGTGCGAGAAGCAATGAGCATGCTACCACTGGGTTCAAGACATACACATATTTATCTCAACCCTGACGATATTGAAATCGTGCGTGAGGCACTGTCGCTGGGTGAAGAAGAACGCAAATGGAAACTGGAACCTGATCCCCTGTTGTCTCGTGGTGGCTGTCTGGTGGAAACGCAATCCTCATTCATTGATGCCAGTATGGAATCACGGCTGTCTGCTTTGATTGCCAGCATGCTGGGTGGTGAGCGGGAGTCCGATCAGCGATGAGTGATTCCAGCCGAGACACGATACCCGAGACAGACCGCAACCCTATCTGGAACCGTGCCCTGCAGGATTGCATCACGCGCCTGGAAAGCCCACCCAAACTCGTTGTGCAGGGTAAACTGACTCGCATGGTTGGTCTGACTCTGGAGGCCGTTGGCTGTCAGGCTGCGGTGGGTGATCGTTGTCATGTAATTTCTACCGGTAACCCGCCTGTCGAAGCTGAAGTCGTCGGCTTCTCAGGTGAAAAACTATTTCTTATGCCGACGGCCACACCTCATGGCCTGGCGCCTAATGCCCGGGTCATTCCCATTGGACAGTCGAGTCAGGTCAAGGTGGGTGATGCACTCCTGGGGCGTGTTATCGATGGCGCTGGCAAACCACTGGATGGACTGGGGCCGATCCGTACGGAAGCCCTGATGCCACTCGAGGGGAAATCCATTAATCCTCTGGATCGTGCGCAGATCACGACACCGCTGGATGTTGGTGTACGGAGCATTAACGCGCTGATGACGGTAGGGCGTGGACAACGTCTTGGTTTGTTTGCCCCGAGTGGTGTTGGTAAGAGTGTATTACTTGGCATGATGACCCGTTTTACTGATGCGGATGTGATCGTCGTAGGACTGATCGGTGAACGTGGTCGAGAGGTAAAGGAGTTTATCGAACAGACCCTGGGCGCAGAAGGGGGCAGACGTTCTGTGGTGGTCGCAACCCCGGCGGATATGCCTCCGCTGATGCGTATGCATGGCGCTTCACTGGCGACGTCGGTGGCCGAGTATTTTCGTGATCAGGGTAAGCATGTCTTACTGTTGATGGATTCGCTCACACGCTATGCGCAGGCTCAGCGTGAAATCGCCCTGACCATTGGCGAACCACCAGCGACCCGAGGTTATCCTCCTTCTGTCTTTGCGCGCTTACCCCATCTGGTAGAACGCGCCGGAAATGGTGTTGAGGGAGGTGGTTCGATCACGGCCATCTATACGGTGCTGACAGAGGCGGATGATCAGAACGATCCGATCGCCGATTCCGCGCGTGCAATTCTTGACGGGCATATCGTGCTGTCTCGACAGCTATCCGATTCGGGGCACTACCCGGCAATCGATGCTGAGGCATCGATCAGTCGTGCGATGAATCAGATTACACTTCCCGAACATCAACAGGCGGCACGACAGTTAAAAAATCTCTACTCGACCTACATGCAGAACCGCGACCTGTTCAATGTCGGTGCTTACAAGGCGGGGGCTGATCCGCAACTTGATATGGCGATAAAAATGTATCCCCTGATCCAGGAATTCCTGCGTCAGGATATGAATTCCAAGGTCTCTTTGCAGGATAGTCTGAAACACCTGAATATGATGATGCAGGTCAGTAATGAAAATACAGGAGCACAGTCATGACGCGTTCCAAACGCATGGAAAAGCTGGTTAAGCTTGCGCAGACGGACGAAAAACAGGCCGCCGACAAACTGGCCAATAGTCGTCGTGAACTGGATGACTCGGCGCTGAAACTGGAGGCCATGAAGGCGCACAGAGAAGAATATCTGGAGATGTTAAGAACTCAGGGGGAGCAGAGTATGGGGGCTGCCCAGATGTGTGATTTCCGCCGTTTCCTGCAGAATCTGGACTCCGCCATCTCACAACTGGAGCAGCAGTTGCGGGTCAAGGATCGGCTGAACGAACAGCATAAAACAGAGTGGTTTTCGAACCACAGCAGGGTTAATGCGCTGGATGATATTCGAAGTAAATACAATCATGCAGAAGTGCGTTATGCGGAAGGTAAGGTACAGACCGAACTGGATGAACGCTACCAGCACGGCATGAAAGACGAGGAAGGCTAATGTAATCTGCCCATGGCACAGGATTTGCTGATTAACCAGTAAACCACAAGGGAGCTTGCCATGTCAGACTCAGCAGCCGGTGTTGCCGCAGCACAAATTCTTTCCACCGAACCCGCTCAGGGGCGTGCCAGAAACACCACAGAAGGCCCGGATAGCGCCTCAGACAAGGATTTCGCCAGTGTTCTGCCGGAACACGTGAGGGATGAACAGACCGAGGCAAACCCGATTTCAATACCTGTCAGCCAGATACAGGCGGCACAGGCCGCTGGCAAGATCTTGCCGTCTATGACGGCTGTGGGGAGTCAGTTTTTGCCAGCCGGCAATGCGAATGGCGGATCTAAACGCATTGTTGCCAGTCTCAGCCTGGACAAAGTTGATGGGAAGTTAGATAACGATCTCCTCTCGGCGGCTGCCAGGAAAGGTCCTGCAAAACCCGGCAGCAGTCTGAGTTTGCTACAGATGCATCTACAGCAGAACCCGCTGAATCCACAGGCCGATGCGAAACTCGCGCTAAACAGCCAGATCATGGTTAATCTTGATGGCGCGGATCCCGCATTCAGTCTGAGTGCCGAGCAGAGTCACGCGGCGGCAAATGATCGAAATGCCGCACAATTTGCGTTGAGTCAAAGTGTTGTAACCGCTCGTGAGGCGGGCGAGGGTGGAATCTCGCGTGCTGCAGTTCATGTGGGGCCACGTTTCAATCATCAGGATTGGGGTATGGCCGTTGCAGCGCGGGTGAACTGGCAGGTCGGAGAGCGAATCCAGATTGCTGAATTCAGTATTAACCCGCCAGAACTGGGGCCTGTGGAGGTAAGAATCAGCGTTGATCAGGATCGGACCAGCGTGCAGTTTAATGTGCAGAATGGTCTGGTTAAGGAGGCGCTGGAGGATGCATTGCCACGGTTGCGGGAGTTAATGGCACAGTCCGGTATGACCCTGGCGGACTCGAATGTGTCACAACAATCGGAAGACCAGCAGGGAAATGCCTCGCAGACAGATGACAGGGCTGCAGGTAACCCGGCTCAGGATGAGGTTAACAGCGACGAAGGTATGCTGAGTACCCATGTCAGTGTGCGTCAGGGCCTGGTGGATGACTATATTTAGCGCTTGATGAGTGGTGGACCGACTGGTCTGTGCTACACTCCCGCGCCCCTGTATTAGCAGAACATGAACATGGAATTAAAGAATAACCAGCAGAAGCACCTGCGTAGTCTGGCTCATCAACTGAACCCTGTGGTCAGAATCGGTCAGCATGGGCTGACTGAAAACGTTGTCTCTGAGATTGAACTGGCTTTGAACCATCATGAGTTGATCAAACTTAAGGTCAACGTTGGTGATCGTGCCGCGCGAGACGGGGTAATTTCCAGCATTATTCAGCAGACAGGAGCGATTCTGGTGCAGAGTATTGGCAACGTGGCCGTTTTGTTCCGTAGGAACCCCAAGAAACCGGTTATCGAATTGCCACGATAGGGCGAAGACCCAACGTCAAAAAATAAACACCATAATGTCAGTCCTGTTCCTGTGCCGCTCGGGAACGTCAAAAAAGTGTCACTCTGTATTTTCTGTAGCGCAATGAGTGTCATTTCAGGTTTTAGTTTCATTTCTTTGTGCTTGAATTAACCTTTGTATTATCAGTAAGTTATCATTTCCCTGACACTCTGCTGTCGATCTGTCTGCAACAGAAATGTCTCACGCCTTTCCTATGGCACATGCCTTGCAGTGTCTCCTGCATCATTCCAGGAGATCATAAATGGCTGAAGAAATTGAAGAGCAACCCAGTGGTGGCAAGAAAAAGATAATCATCATGATTCTGGGG
>JBFIID010000174.1:0-5903 GCA_041601415.1 Gammaproteobacteria bacterium | reverse complement strand
GGGTTAATAATTTCTTTTGTGCCTGATCGCGACCCGATAATATTTTCAGACTCACGTGGATAAAAGGCATACTGCCTGTGCCCGTTTTGAAATGTTCAAAAGCAATCGCTCGCGTTTTAATATGGCTTTCATCAAACAGACCTGACTTTACCGCGCCCGCGTGAACCCTCTGCACAAGCCCGGATGCGTTGACTGATTGTTCAATTTCTTTCGCGTACTCAATGGTGCAATGTGGCACAGGCTAATTCCTCGTCAATAATTCAGGATATGGGTTTAAAATAACGTAGGTTGGATTAGGCCAGCGGGCGTAGTCCAGCAACAACTCAAACCCTGTCGGCTTACGCTAGCGCTAAGCCAACCTGCGTGTATTACTTTATTAACTTTAGAGTGGCTTTGATATCGTAGAACTCATGTGTGCCACCACCTGCTTTTTGGGATGTCACACTTAAAACAGCATTTTTGTCATTTTTATAATAAGCAATATTTCCATTGTACCTGCGATTTAAACCTGCATATGTACAACCAGACAATGTTAGATCCACGTCCAGAATTGTGTTTATAGGCCCTGGTTTTGTTAGACCTAGAAAAGAACATCCATTATCAATACTTGCTCCTTTTATTCTGCCATCGGCCTCAATACGCACCGCCGACAACTCAACAGCATGTGCTTCGGGAACAATTGCTCCTGAAATGGCTGCCTGATACTGAACATAACCCTGCCACGTACCCACGAATACACTACGCTCCTGGGAGTAAGTAGCAAACGAAAAAGTTGTGAGGAGTAAAAAATGAATTGGTATTAACGATTTATGCATAGCATCCTTCCATTATTGATAACTAAATTCCTGATTTTTAGCTAATCGCGCATAATTTAATTATGAGCACTACTCAATGTAGGTTGGATTTGCCCCGCGGGCGTAATCCAACAACAACTCAGACCTACAACCATATTCTACTGACGCTGACAAACGATGGCTATCCAGGGTTGCTGCTCTCGCGGCTGTCCCGCAGGTCGATAATAGTGATCAAGCACCTGAAAACCGGCCTCGTTAAAATAGCGCTCATAGGTTTCGAATTCGATGTAATGACCATAGCGTTGTCCCTGCCAACCTTCCCCTTCACCTCTCGGGTTTGATGAAAACAAAATACCGTCGGGGCGTAAGGCCCTGTGCAGATCAGCAAGAACCCGGGGTAACTCCTGTCCGGGGATATGAAACAGCGAGGCATTGGCAAAGACACCATCGAAAAGCCCCTCTCCCAGATCCAGTTCAAGGAACTGCTGGTGCAGCGTCGGGCAACCACTCTGTTTTTCTGCCATCTGGCAAAAGGCTGCACAACCATCAAGACCAACAGGGCTATGCCCCAATGACCTGAACGTGCACAGGTCACGCCCCGGCCCACAGCCAAAATCCAGAATATCCAGCGATCCATTTGCCGGTAAGGCACTCAGGAAGGCATCAATGTTCTGGCTCACATCATGCTCACGAGTACCTGTCCAGAAGGACTCGGCATTGCTCTGATAATGAGCAATGGTGTGCTTTTCGACATTAATCAGTTCGTGATTACTGAGTTTTAGTGGCATAAGAAGGCTTCGTGGGCTTTAGATTTAAGTTCATGCAAATGGTAAGCGATGATTGAAAGGCCTATAGTGACACTCCTACGTAGCGAATCGATAGCGATATGAGCTTGTTGCGTGTCACTCATTTGCAGGGTGTAACCATGACAGCAGTTCGCATTTGTTATCAGACTATAGAGTTTGATAACGTTGATATCCATATACGCAGCCTCAGGGATAAACAGCAATTCTCCGATCCGCTTGGCGAAGCAGAGGCTTTGGGTATTTCCTCCGCACAGTGGTCATTATTCGGTGTTGTATGGGATTCCAGTCGACTACTCGCCCATGAAATGGAAAACTTTGATATTCGGGGCAAGCGCATCCTGGAAGTAGGTTGTGGCATTGCCCTGTCGAGTCTGTTACTTAACTCTCGCCATGCCGACATTACAGCAACCGATTATCACCCCGAAGCTGGCGCGTTTCTGGCAGAAAACACACGGCTCAATCATGCCAAAACAATTCCTTTTTTGCGTACCAACTGGAAAGATCTGCACGATGGGCTGGGAAAGTTTGACGTGATTATTGGTGCCGATCTGCTGTATGAACAGCAACACATTGATTTGCTCTCAGCATTCATTGACCGACATACCAACCAGCAATGCGAAGTCATGCTGATCGACCCAGGCCGGGGGAAACATGCCCCGTTCAGTAAAAAGATGGTCTCACTGGGTTATACGCATAGCCAGCACAAACCGGAAAAAACCGGGATGCTAACAACCCTTTTCAAGGGCCAGATCCTACGCTATGAGAGGAATTAAATTTCCCTGCAGAACTCGCTACTCAAGACTTGAGCCCGTGGAAGCGAGGGCTTAGCTGCCCTTGTCCCACATCACATTACTGTTTTCCGTAATCGCCGTTTCGAGCATTTTTATCAGCGGTATGGCGCGGTGCCCGAGGCTGTATTCAGGCTCACCATCATCGTCTGGTTCTGATACATCCGGTACATCTGTTGCTTCACTGAGTTCCTTGAGTCCCTTCTTTAACTGAGCAAGTGCGGCAGGCACATCTTCGGCCAGTATCGCACTGGGTACCGTCGCACTGTGGCCCATCAGTTCAATCAGACTCGTCGCCACACCGCCAAACATCGTTATATCTGCATAGGTTGGGGAGGAAAAGATAATCAGCATAATGTGTTCAACCTCGGTGGCTTAAAAAGGGTAACAAGGTCATATTACCCCTTAATCTACATCGCGTCCTGCTGAATCCCGATATTGTGGCTTTGCAAGATCTACACAGCCCGTGACCTTCCTTTCCTGTTCAGGACACCCTATCATTCAGGCCGAAATAGAAAATATCATTGGATATCACATACTCCGACCCTGAGTGACCCACGCTGACTATTTCAACTTCACTGCAGCCGGTGATCCTCCAATTCGCTAACTCTCTAAGTAACATCAAGGAAATGATTATGAAAAACTACAAATTACTCGGCCTGGTGCTGGCACTGTCTCTCACCGCTTGTGGTGACGAAGACAAAGCCCCTGCTAGCGATTCTGCTTACAAGGCTGCTGAAAGTGCTAAAACCATGATGAAAGACAGTGCAGACAAGGCCGCAACAGCGACACAGGCTGCAGGCACCGAAATCGTTAAAGCGACAGAAGAAGCCGCCAGCATGACAGATAAGGCCATAGACACGGCTAAGGAAAAAGTTGGGGAAGTAGTCGAAGAAAACAAAGAGAAGGTCATGGAAATGGCGAAGGAAAAAGCCAATGAAATGGTCGAGGAAAACAAGGATAAGGCCATGGACATGGCAAAAGAAGAGGCCGCTGAAATGGTCAAGGATAATTCTGCAGACATGACCAAAGAAGGTGCGATGGATGCATTGAAAAAGAAAATGTAAACCCTTATTGATTGGCACTCATGGTGAACAGGCCTCGTTCACCATGAGTGCATTCCCTTAGGCAGCGCTATTCGTAACGTTTTCCCTCATGCTCAAGCCACCCACCTTCATGACGTCCTCTCGGATCATGATGAGTCCAGTGCACCACACCACCCCTCGCGCTCCATTCGTATTCACCCTTGATCCTGATCTGATCATTTTCTCTCAACTCATTCACTCTTGGCGCAAGGTCTATATTATGGCTAACCAGTAATGTGTGCCCACTTTGCAGCTTCACAATAAATTTCTGATGCTTTGAGCCTTCCAGATCATCGGGCAATATCTTTATCACCCGGGCCGACAACTCGACAATGACATCCGACTTTCGTTGCGCAAATAGATCTTCAACCTGCCCACTGCTGACAGCGACCGGTTTAGACTGGGAAGATGATGCCGCCCCTGCCTGAACAGATGACTTAACCGGTGCATCCTGATCCAGATATTGAAAAAAGATCACGCCAATGGCGATAATCAACGCGGAAATAGAGTTAATCACTTTACCTTTCATGTTCCGAATAATAAGTCTTACAGGCTTCTTTGTCCCCTGCTTTTGTTACAGCCCTCAAGCCTGTCGCATAGCGCAATACCGGAAAAAACACTCATACCACGACTGTCGGTATAGCCCCGGCAAAGAAGGATTATTCCCTCAGATATTTAACCGCCAGCACTGCACCTGTGGCAGTGTTGAAACTTCGCCTGCGGCGACGGCAGGCATGTCATGCCGTTCGATAAAGCATCGAAACAATACGCCATACAGACTGGTGGTGAACAAACCGAAGTGCTGATATAAGGATACAGGGACGCTCCGAATCAGGGCCGGTAGCCTCCCGACTAGAGCCCGTTGACCGAATATGGGACTATGCAGTCAGCGGTCTCAGATTATAAGAAAGACTACGTTAGGAGAATCCTATGCCATTAAGTGACCCCGTCAGTCGTGAGCTGGCTCATACCCGGGTGGTGACCTGTAAAGGTTTCAAACGAGAGGATGGCCTGTGGGACATAGAGGGCAGGATTGTCGACACCAAACCCTATCGTTTTGAAAACCGGGATAGGGGTGGCTGGATAGAGAAGGATGAACCCCTGCATGATATCTCCATCCGCCTGACGATTAACATGGATATGGAAGTCGTCGATGCCGAGGCCGTTCTCGACTCATCACCCTATAATTATTGCAAATGCATTGCCCCCATCGCGAAGAACCTGATTGGCCTGAAAATAGCGGCAGGCTGGAGCCTGAGATCGACACAGGCCATGGGCCGGAAGAAGGGCTGTACCCATCTAACCGAACTACTCGGCCCGGTTGGAACCACCGCAATGCAAACCGTGATCAGCGAAAGGATCCGGATTGCCAAAGCGGGTGGAGACAAGGGCTCACCGGATTTCCTCAATGCCTGTCACTCCTATGCCACCGACAGCCCGGTGGTGAAGAGAAAGTGGCCGGAATACTATGAGGGCGAATGACACAAACCGGGGAATCACAGCGGAACAGCGATAGAACATCGAGGACTACTCAAAGTAGGTTGGATTAGCCCAGCGGGCATAATCCAACACCCTGTCGGCTTACGCTATCGCTAAGCCGACCTACATGTATTTATTCCGCTGACGAACGATGTCTATTGGGTCGTAACAGAAGCTTAGCGCTTCTTCCTGTTTCTTGATTTCGCCCAGGGATCGAGTTCATCCTCGATACCGTCATTTGAAACGTCCACTGCGCCAGACTCACCGTACGCACTGTCTTCATTGGAATGATCGTCTGCCTGATAGACAGCCCCCTTACCGGAACCGGAGCGACGCCCTCCACCCATACCGCGTTCAGCCGATTTCTTCTCACGCCTTGCGTTCAGCCTGGCGGCATCTTCCAGGCTCAGCTCAGCAGGCTCTCCCGGTGTTTGACCGTCTGGAATAATCCTGTCCCTGGGAGACAGGGCAAACTGCTCGGAAGAGGGATTCGGTAAATTCTTATATTCATACAAATAGAACACTTCGACTTTTTCACGTGCCCAGGTCGTTTTTTTAAGAAACTTAACACTGGAATCAATGCTCGGATTGGCCTTAAAACAATTGAGATTTAGATAGGCATAGAGAATCTCATAACCGTACTGGCCCACGATCTCAGTCACCAGCTTTTTCAGGCCGACACCGTTCAGGGGATTGTTCTTGTAGTTGATTTCAGTGTTCATGCAAATGTCCAGACAGGGTGCTAATGCGGGATTATACCTGCCAGACGGCAGACAACACATGGCAGCGCTGATTGCGTTTGCCAGCACCGAGCGATGCACAGCAAGATGTGAGACTAATAGCGCCAGATGATGTCCTGCGGATTAGAAAAGCCCAATCCGCAAGGCCTGTTGCAGTACGCTTCGCTAATACAACCTACATTTATGAAGCTTTGGCCTGCAATGACTGTAG
>JBFIID010000173.1:0-5919 GCA_041601415.1 Gammaproteobacteria bacterium | reverse complement strand
TATTTTCCCGCACAACCCGGAAGCAGAGAACTGGAGCATGGAAGAATGGCTGCTGTTTGATTATCGCGCTGGCTGGGGTACCGAAGAGTTTGAAGAAATGGTCGACGCCGAAGAGATAGAGGTTGAATTCCCCGAAGCCTGGGAAGATGCCGGTGATCGCGAAGAAGCGCGTGAAATCATTGAGGCAAATCTGGAGAAAATCGAAAAGCGTAAGGAAGAGCGTCTCCAGGTCATGGAAAACGGTTCACATCTGGATGGCCCCTTCTTCTCAGATGAACCAACCGCCGGTGATTCGCTGGACTTTCATTACACCGTGACCAATACCAACAACGGTCATAACCTGCCTTCAGGTTCGCTTGGCGCACAGCCAGAGATCTGGATGAACGTGGCACTGGTTGACCCGGACGGTAATAACATCTGGGAATCGGGTTATCTCGATAGCCATGGTGATATGGCCGATCTACACTCGCTGGATGTGGCTGCTGGCACCATCGAACATGATGACCAGTTGTTCAACCTGCAAACCAAGTTCCTGACAACCAACGTCAAGGGTACTGATCGAGAAATGTATCTGCCGGTCAACTTTGATGTCGATCAGCTACCTCTCCTGCGCCCTGCGGGACAACCGGTAACGGTGATGAATCACCCACCTTTTGTACGCATGGAAGGGCGTAGCATTCCACCATTGGGTTCGCGGGATGCGAAGTTTAGTGTGCCCGCTGATTTAGTCACAAAACCAGGCACATACAAACTGGCGGTTCGTCTGCGCAGTCGTGCGGAACCGATCTACTTTATGAAGTTTGTCGGTGCCACCGCTGACATGGAACAGGCAATGAATGAATGGATGGTTGATATCCATCCCTATACGGTTGAATTTGAAGTAAAGGCGAAAAACTGATGGATAAGTTAATCACACAGAAAAGAAACACTCCGGTGCTACTCGCAGCAGGATTCTCACTGGCAACCTGCTATTTCAGTCCCGTCATTGCGGCTGAAGGTGGCGAACATAAGGCGCCCAGCATGTCTGATCAGGCCGAGATGGTCGAACACGACGAAAACCTGTTTAGATCCGATCCTGATTATGCTGACAAGCCCTATGACCATGCAGCACAGCTAGAGATCTACGGTGGAAAATCTGCGGTAGAAAACCCTCGTCCAATGCTGGAGCTTGGACGACGCATCTATGAGGATGGCCCACTGCAGGGCACCACCAGTAGTTGGGGTGAAAAAAACCCGGTTCAGCATCAGTTCGCCATCTATGGAGACTGGCGTACGGCCTACGGCTATAACGATAATGGTGGTACAGAACTCGGGCAGTTGGCCACCCGCCTGAACCTCGACATCGATTACAAATTCACTGCTACAGAGCGACTACATGCATTCTGGCGTCCACTGGATCAGAATGGTCAGTTCACTCGCTGTGAACTGAATGGCGGCGATGACGATGAAGGCTGTACGGTTGAATTCAACGGCCGACTCAGCGCGATGTTTTTCGAGGGCGATCTGGGTGCCATCGTCTCAGGCTTTAGCGATAGCTACACCAGCTGGGATCTGCCTTTCTCCTTCGGTCTGATGCCCCTGCTGTTCCAGAACGGTGTCTGGGTTGAAGATGCGTTCACCGGCCTGGCCTTCACCCTGCCTGCTCTCAACAGTGCTGCACTCGATATCTCAAACATGGATATCACCTTCTTCGCGGGTGTCGATAAGGTCACCAGTGGTGGCATGCGAGAGGCCGATGGCTCACTCGCCGATAACGATGTGAACCTGTTTGGTATTACCACTTTCATCGAGGCAAACGGTGGCTACTGGGAAATGGGTTATGGTTATACCGATGGGCAGAACAATCTGGATGATCAGAGCTATCACAACGTCAGCATTGCCCACACACGCCGTTTCGGTAACACGCTGTCCAACAGTATTCGCGTAATAGGCAACTTCGGTCAGGATCGAACCGGAGCAGCGCAGACAGCCGATGGCTTTGTCCTGCTGGTTGAGAATTCACTCATCACCTCAAAACCCCTGACCTACGTTCCCTATATGAACTTCTTCGCCGGTTTCGACCGCCCACAGTCACTGGCCAGAGCCGCCGATGCCGGTGGGGTGTTGAAAAACACGGGCATCAACTTTGAAACTGATGGTCTGACCGGTTTCCCCAAGCTTGATGATACTGCGAACAATACCTGGGGCGGTGCGATTGGTGTTGAATACCTGTTCTCCCTTGAACAACAGATTGTCGTTGAGTTCGCCACCGTCCAGGTGATGGATGATCTGGCGGATCGTGTCGCACGAGGTGACCAGTATGCATTAGGTGTTCGTTATCAAAAGACTTTGTCACGCTCATGGATCTTCCGTGCAGATGCCATCGCTGCGGATCGTGATGACGACGACAACCTGTATGGCATGCGTATGGAATTACGTAAGAAATTCTAGGGGGCAAACATCGTGTCTACTGCAATCACCATCTCCGCCTTCGTAGTACTGGCACTGTGCTTTTTCTATGTTGCCATGCTCGGCCTGAATGAAATCAAGCTCGCCACTCAGGCAGGCAAGATCGGCGAGGCAGAAAAAAACCTGCTCCAGTCTCGCATCGATCAACTGGTTGATCCCGTGGTTGGCATCCAGCAAAAAGGCATGGAAAACGCCTGGTCAGGGAAACGAAAATTTATCCTGCAGGGTAAGGTGCTGGAAGCAGAAGATATCTGTTCCTTCTATTTTGTACCGCATGACAAGAAACCATTGCCGCCATTTCTACCGGGGCAATATCTGACCTTTCATCTGAACATTCCAGGTCAGAACAAACCCGTCATACGTTGCTATTCATTGTCGGATAGCCCGAGCCACCCTGATTACTATCGCATCACCGTAAAGAAGGTTCGCGCCCCGAGAGATCAGGATGTACCAGACGGGCTTTCTTCCTCATTTCTACATAACCAGCTACAGGCCGATGATATTGTTGACTGTGGTGCGCCTGGCGGTCATTTCTATCTCGACTCCGAGCATCAAAGCCCGGTTGTACTCATCGGTGGCGGAATCGGCCTGACCCCGGCTTTGAGTATGCTTAATTACATCACCAGCACGGGTTCCAATCGAGAGACCTGGTTCTTTTATGGTCTGCGCAATGGTGATGAGCATGTTCAGCGCGAGTACCTGCAGGAGATTGCGCGTGAGCATGACAATGTAAAAATGCATATCTGTTATTCAAATCCGAACCCGGAAGACAAGGAAGGCGAAGATTACGATCACGCCGAACGTGTTTCCGTTGATCTATTCAAACGGTTATTGCCTTCGAATAATTATGACTATTACATTTGTGGCCCGGCGCCAATGATGGAGAGTGTCACCAACGGTCTGGAAGAATGGGGCGTACCCAGTGGCAAAATCCATTTCGAGGCATTCGGTCCTGCGACAGTCAAGAAAGTCACCCACACACCAACCAATACCAGTGCAGGTGTTGAAGTCGGTTTTGCTCGCTCTGACAAAACGCTGGAGTGGGACGGATCAGCCTCGCTACTGGAATTTGCCGAAGCACATGGCATACCAATGGATTCTGGTTGCAGAGCCGGAAACTGTGGCAGCTGTATCACCGCCATTCGCTCTGGTGAGGTAGAGTATCTAAATGAACCGGGCGCAACTGTAGAAGAAGGTTCTTGTTTGACCTGTATTTCTGTGCCGAAAGGAAAATTAACGCTGGATGCCTGATAATCGGCACATCGTACAACACAGCCCGGATGTGATGCGTTAGCAGGTGCAGATATTCCTGCAGCTACATTTTAATCGTCTTTTAGAGTCTTAATTATGCAAATCCCTACTAATGCAATGGGTATCATGTTTGTCACCATCAACAAGGGTGAGTCCGCGCGGGACAACATGGGTGACTGGCTGGTCCAACAACGTATTGCACAGTCGATTTCAATCGTCACTGAAGTGGTGCATAAGTATGGAGGCATTGTCGGTAAGACGCTTGATAATGCGGTTCTGAGCACATTCCCAAAGGCTGACAAGGCATCTAAAGCGGCCTGTGAAATACAGTACGCCCTGTTTGCTGACAGTAGTGAATCAACGGTGACCCAGGCACCGATGGAAATTCGCATCTGCCTGAATCATGGCAAGATGATGGTTGCTGCCGGGAATGTAGCAGGCCCGGAAATAGATATCGTCGTGCAATTATGTAACAGCGCCGATGCCGATCAAATTCTCGTAACGGAAAAATTCTTTAATGCCCTCGGAGCAGATGAGAAAAAGAAAGCCCGCTGTCTCGGCAAACTAAAACCCGAAGGTCTTCAAACGGAATTAACACTGCATGAATTGATCTGGACAGATACCGAAATAACCGAATCGAAACCAGCACCTAAAAAAGCTGCAGAACCCGCACCCAAAGCCAAACCCGAGAGCATCCCGGACACCGCTGAAGAATCATCGCTGGATGAAACCGCCGCCATAGCAATGCCTGCCTCCGAACCAGCGCCAGCTGAGCCGCCCGCCACAACGCCGCAAGAACCAAAAGCTGCGAAGGCCAAGCGCAAAAAGAATCTGGAGGTCACCTATAAGACCCAGCAATTCACCCTGAATGCGGAAAACCCCAGTATCAGTATTGGCCGCAAGATAGAAAACGACATCGTTATTGATCAGGCTTATGTATCACGTAAACATGCAGTGCTTGAGTGCCGTGAAGATGGTTTTTTCTTACAGAACCTGGGCGCTAACGGCACCCGCGTATTTATCGGCCAGGGAAATCTGGGCGAACGATGCCGTGAAGAAATGCAACTGAATGTATCCGGCAAATTCACACTTGGCCCGCCACTGGATGAGGCCGTAGACGAGATCATCTATTACAAACTGACCTAAGCTCAAGATGCATCGGTATCACCCGGCTGATTGATCATAAATGTTGCCGTGTCGTTGAGTGCCATGATTAGCTGTTCTCTAAATGCGGCATCGATAGACGCCTCTTCCAGAGCCTTACGCATACACAACATCCACTGATCGCGTTCCTTAGTGCCTATGGCGAAAGGTAAATGACGTGCACGCAGGCGCGGGTGTCCAAACGCTGCAACGTAGCGATCAGGCCCACCCAACCAGCCACTTAGAAACATAAACAATTTTTCACGCGAACTACGCATGTCACGTGGATGTAATTCCCGGATGGTCTGCGCTTCATCGAGCAACTCCATATGGTCATAAAAACGATCCACCAGATCACGTAATCCCTGCTCACCCCCAATTCGTTCGTAACTGCTCATGGACTCTGTTCTACTCATGCATAAAACCTCTATTACAAGTCTCACCTTATGATGCTAATCTTGACCTTTGTACCTTTTTTCGGACATTAATCAAGGCTAGAGTTTACCGATGCCAATTGCCTACTATTCACACCCCGAATGCAGCCTGCATGACAATGGTCATGAGCACCCTGAACAGCCTGCCCGTATCTCCACCATCGCCGACTCACTTGCCGAAGCACATCTGGAATTTGTGCTGACGCATCTCACACCGCCCAAAGCGACACGTGAGCAACTGATCCTGGCCCATGATCCCGACTACATTGACATGATCATGAAGGTGCGCCCGCTTTCGGGTACCGTACAACTCGACGGTGATACCTGTATGAATCCACATACACTGGATGCAGCTTTATACGGTGCGGGAGCTGCCGTTGATGCCGTCGATCGCGTGATGGCCGGTGAATTCCGTCGCGCCTTCTGTAATACCCGACCTCCCGGTCATCACGCCGAGTATCGGCATGCCATGGGCTTCTGTATTTTCAACAATATAGCCGTTGGTGCGGCACACGCGATTGCAAACCATGGCCTGTCGCGCGTCGCTATCATCGATTTCGATGTGCACCACGGTAATGGCACAGAAGACATCTTTAGCGACAATGAAAACGTAATGTATTGCTCAACCTTCCAGCACCCGCTG
>JBFIID010000172.1:0-5926 GCA_041601415.1 Gammaproteobacteria bacterium | reverse complement strand
TACACACACCGTCACCTGATTATTATTTAGACTGACACTAATCCCTACCTTACCTGTATTCGGCTCGCAGAATTTTGCCGCATTCGATAGCAGGTTAAGCAAAACCTGCATGATGTGATCCCGATCCAGCATCACCTTTACGTCCTGCTCTGGTAGTTCTTTCTTCAGGTCAATGATCCGATTCTGGAATATCTGAGACACGGAATTACTCGCATCCTCTATCACTTCACAGATACTCTGCTCTTCCATCTGCCACTCGGTATTACCCGACTCAATTTTGGCCAGGTCCAGCACATCGTTGATCAACCTCGTCAATCGTTCTGTTTCCGTCACCACGATCTGCAGGTATTTCTGTCGCTCATCCTTCTCCATGTCGGGTTCGCCCAGCAGGATTTCGGAAAACGCGCGAATCGAGGTCAATGGCGTACGTAACTCATGGCTGACAGTGGAGACAAACTCATCCTTCAGGCGATCGAGTTCCTTGAGTTGTTCATTGGCCTCACGCAGTTCCTCTGTGACTTCCTGCAACTCTTCTGTCTTCTGTTCAAGCCGATGGCTGTATTCCATCACCTGCGACGTTTCGTTGAGAATCTCCATCACGTCGTCGATATCGAGGGTTTTATCCTCATACAGGCTAGAGACCATGACCCGAGCGCTGGCCGCTCCAATCACACCCGCGAGCAGGTGTTCGGCATAACTCGCCAGATGAGTTTGTGGCTCAGCAGCCTTCTCCTGATTCAGATCGAAACCGCTATCCCTTGCATATTTTGCAAACGCCTGTCGTGCTGGCTCTTCACCAATAAAACGCGCCACCAGTGCCTGTAATTTGGAAACCAGAACGGTGCCTCGCCATACATCAATTTTGATGTTCGCCAGTGAGGAGCGCTTGAAGACATCAACAAACACACTCGCCTGCAGGCGTTCGATCACGCCGCTGGTACTAAACAAAGAGACCACTATCAACATTAAAATATTGGCAGGCAGGCTCCAGAAAACGGCGTGTGTGATAGGGTCCAGATCATTCAGCCCCAAAAAGCTATAGGGGCGGAACAACTCCATTCCGAATGGTCCCTGTTCGATAAAACTAATCGGTAACCAGCCGGACTTTGCAAACGCCGGTAATACCAGGGTATAGGCCCAGATCACAAAACCACTGATGAGACCGGCCAGTGCGCCGATTCTATTAGCACCTTTCCAGTACATACCGATCAATATCGCAGGGGCGAACTGCGCGGCCGCAACAAATGACACAAGCCCGATCGAGACAAGGGCGTATGACTCACCTATCAGCCTGAAATAGACATAGGAAAGTAAAAGTATCACCAGAATGGCACCGCGTCTGATCCCTAACACCAGTGCTGTCAAATCACCCTGATGGGTCTCTGCGAATACACGGCTACGTAACAGTGCTGGCATTATCAGTTCATTTGAAATCATCGTCGACAGCGCAATGGTTGCCACGATCACCATACCGGTCGCTGCAGAAACCCCTCCTATAAATACGAACAGGGTCAATAACTCACTCTGTTGTGCCATGGGTATCGTCAGAACAAAGGTGTCCGGGTCTACACCACCTTCCGGAAACAGCAACAACCCTCCGAAAGCCAGTGGCAACACGAACAGGTTAATCAACAGCAAATACAGGGGGAATAACCAGCTCGCCTTGCGAATGTGTTCTTCGTCGACATTTTCCACCACCGTGACCTGAAACTGGCGAGGTAAAAACAGAACCGCAAACATAGAAATGATGGTTAGTGAAAACCAGCTTGAATAGCCGCCTGGCATCGCATCCATGGTCATCAGGCGCGCCATATCGGGTATCTCTATGGCCTGGTTAAAAATATCACCCGGCCCATCAAATAGACCAAAACTGACATAGATACCCACGGCCAGAAAGGCGAGCAATTTGATGATGGATTCAAATGCAATGGCCGCAACCATACCTTCATGGTGTTCGGTGACATCGATATGGCGAGTACCAAATAGAATGGTAAATGCGGCCAGAAACAGGGCGACATAAAATGCGGTGTCTTCCCAGAAGGAGATAGAATGAGGCTGCGTGGGCATGATCAAATCAGGGTACTGACTGACGATAAAGTAGCTTGAAGCGACAGCCTTTAACTGCAGGGAAATATAGGGAAGGATGCCAACCACGGCAATCACCGTCACGATCCCGGTTAGCAACGCACTCTTTCCATAGCGTGAACCGATAAAGTCTGCGATGGAGGTGATGCGCTGTTCCTTGGCGATGCGCGTCATCTTTCTCAGTACGAACCACCACAATGCCGCCATCAGCGTTGGTCCGAGATAGATCGGCAGGAAGCCAACACCGGTGCTGGCTGCGCGCCCAACACTGCCAAAAAATGTCCAGGCGGTACAATAAACGGCAATCGAGAGGGTATAGATATAAGGGTTACTGATCAGACTACGTTTCTGATCTGCGCGTAAATCACCGATATAGGCGATTCCGAACAGGATGCCCAGATAAACAACCACCGAAGTAATAATTACTCCGGTACTAAGCATCATTCTTACCTATGCCATCAGTATCCATTGGCCGGGGTGGAGAGTCAGCACGCGCCTCTGTGAGCAGCGATATCACAATAATAATCAGCAACCAGAAACCAAACAGATAGAGATAGAACACAGGTATGCCCATGCTCAACTGACCGACTGAAAACAGCGACAACCAGGGGTAGTTCAGAAAAAACAGCGCCAATAGCACAAACAATACAAGAATTTTACTACTGCGCGTTTTCATAAATCGTCCCGCTCTGGATTATGCAGAGACTACAATTGCAATTCGCGAGAAGAATCCACCGCGTCCTTCAGGGTAATGATTCCTCGCGGTTCTAACATTTCTATCAGGGCCAGTAGCAACTTGGCCGTCGCCATACTGTCGCCGAGGGCGGTATGACGACCAAAGATGTCGATCCCAAGCCTGTCAATTATACCATCCAGTGACTGATCGACCTCAGTGCCATGTACACAGACAGACAGCATCAATGTATCCAGCACCGGATTAGTAAATCGTAGCCCCGTGAATGGAGCGCGACTGCGCAGGAACTTCATATCAAACCAGGCATTGTGGGCGACCAGAACAGAGTCCTGTACAAAACTATGGAAGCGCGGCAAAACCTCATCAAACTCAGGGGCATCTTTCACCATTTCATCGGTTATACCGTGAAAAACAATCGATTCCTTCGGAATTTTGCGCCCCGGGTTCACTAACTGGTCGAAGATTTCACCTGACAGAATACGTTTGTTAACCACTCTGACCCCGGCAATGGATATGACCTGATCGCCGTCTTCGATATGTAGACCAGTGGTCTCGGTATCAAACACCACATAATTCAGTTCTGATAAGGGTGTATTCCATATCTCACTGTCATCACTGGATTCGCTGGTGGGTGAAAAATCGTAGTTAATTGGACGCGGAGGTAATTTCTTCACCTCTGGTTCCGTCTGCTGCTGAATAGATCCGGGTAGTGGAATACGCACCATGGCATCGGCTGCGAGACGAGGGTGAATCAGGCTCCATGCCTCACTTCCCATACGTTGCAGGATCTCATCGACGGTCGGCTTACCGACGACATCAGACAGTTCATCATGCCGCCAACTGGATAATTGCGAACTGCTCAGAGGCTGCCCCTGCCAGGCCAGATCCAGATATTGGGTATTTTCTCCGATTTGCACCTCAAGGTCGAAATCGGTGACCCCCTGGTGAACATTAATGTGCTGCATCAGCAGATCCAGCATGATAATCAGCGAATGACTGTCTACCGTCATCCACATCGGCACACCCGTCATGGTGACTTCAATCTTGCCCTTATGTGATAAGCGACGAGCAAGACTTCTGACCAAATCTGATGAATATATGTTGGTGGTTTCCCAATCATCCCCAACCAGTTCATGAGAGTCCTTTTCTACCTCGTCCAGTTTTGCACTTAGTCGACAGCTCTCTTCCTGGATGATATTGACAAAGGCTATACGTTGTTCAGCACCCATGTCCTGATACGTGACTATATTTTCTGCTGCTGCACGTAAATTTGCCATTGGCCCACGCAAGGCCTGCAGAGTAGATGTAAGCAACCTGTTGCGTTTTAAACGAGTCATCTGCCTGGCTGTGACATCTTCAAAGGTAATGACGAAACCCTTGCGTTCATTCTTCAGGTTTTCGTCCTCACCCAGATAGGCAAGGTGACAGCGCAACATGATCTCCTCATCCACCACTGAGCAAACAAAACCTGCGGCCTTATTCGCCTGAACCTTATCCTCTTCGGCGTGGAGGATCTGCAGGCTGTGTTCGATGGGTGTGCGCGGGAGTAGATCAAAAATGCTACGTTTCAATCCCAGTGCGGGATGGTCATCAAGGATTGTCACTGCCGAAGGGTTATACAGGGTGATACGATCATTCCTGTCGCAAACGATAACCCCTTCCTTAAGGCCTTCAATGACCTTCTCGAGCTGGGACTTCTGTACATTAGTTGTTTCTGCCCCGGTTTTCAGTGCCGTGGCAACTTCCGTGCGATTACGCCCCAACTCGGTTCCTAGTTGTTCTAATAAATCGGGGAGATCGCCCAACAGGCTTTTGTCAGAGACATCAACCTCATGAGCAGCGTTCGTTCTGAGTATGATTTCCAGACCACGATGTATAGCAAAGATGGGTTTCAGTAAACGGTGTTGATAATAGAGAAAAGCCAGTGTCTGGACAGTCAGCATTCCGAGACCAACGCCAGCGACCACCCACCATTTCGAGGTGACTTCGCCACCCGTCTCTGAAACGCTACTCCCCCCAATGCCAAGCAGAATGATGGCTAATTCAACAACCAGAAGGCTCCATAGCAATTTCTTATTCGGATCCGGCATTGACACAACATAAACCTCCTAATTGCTCGGCTCAGCTATGAGCTTACGATCACCTCTACTTCAGGCTTCCAGAATGGCTTTAACCCTGTCAATCACATCCTTGGTTGCGAATGGCTTCGTGATGTAGTCACTCGCTCCCAGCGCCAGGCCTTTTTCTTTTTCTATCTCTCTACCTTTAGCGGTTAGCATAATGATCTTGATGTCAGCCCAGTCGGGATTTGCGCGTACCGTCTCACAAACCTCGAAGCCATCTTTTTTAGGCATATTTACATCGAGTAATACCAGGTCGGGTTTCAGATCCCGGATCTTTTCCAGAGCCACTTCACCATCCTCTGCGGTGTTTACCACATAACCAGCTCGCTTCATTAAAAACTCGAGTGACAGAAGGATGTTCGGCTCATCATCAACAAGAAGAATACTGTTTGCCATGGTCAATCGCTCTTAAAATAATTATTGCGCGTTAGCTCAAATTTTATACCAGCTTGCTTAACATCTAGCTATTAGCCGAACATATGAGTTTCGGTTCACTCTTGATCATGGTCAAGCAGTATTTGGAAAAAAAACAACATAGGGGAACACTCGTTTAAACGGCTTTCTAGCACGACTGGAACTGATATACCTCGTCATCAGCAATGAGCTGTAATCTGTTATTTTCCAACGCCAGAAGGTCTCTGACCACTTCATCGTGGTAAGCCGGTTTGAGATGATAGACATAGAATGGCAAATCGGTACGGGGGAATGATTCCATCTGCCGGGCAAAACTACGCGGGGTATAGTGACCGGCCCTCTGTGCCAGATTTTCCAGTCTGTCGGGGAAGGCCACATCAACAAAAATAGCGGCCAGATTTTTCTGCGCAAAAGCCAACTCCCAGATAGCCTCGGTAGATGCCGTATCACCGCTGATCAAAATTGAAATATCCTCCGCCGCATCTTCAATCAGGTAACCAAAGGCGTTCCCGGGGTGATTCACCGCACAGGACGTTATTGTCAGTCCATTCAAGTTGATCGGATGTTCGAAAGGTAACCAGGTCATTACTGCCTGTTCCGGCTCTGGCAG
>JBFIID010000171.1:0-5935 GCA_041601415.1 Gammaproteobacteria bacterium | reverse complement strand
TGCAGCGTGAATATGACATGCCGCATGCCTCGGCTCAACGTGAGTATGAGTACGCAATGACTCTCACCCAGGGGCTGCTGCAGAGTTCGCCCAAGGTAATACTCAGTTACCCGCGTCAGCAGGGTGATCGCGATTTGCGCATTAGCCCGCTACTGGCGGAATACCCGATCCAGCACCGTACAACCGACAGCGGGACATATCAGGACTGGCGAAAGCGTCTGTTGCAGGTTCAGGGGTTGCAGGCATGGTCGGATGAACAGGCCCCTGTGCTAGCCAGAGGTGAGCGAGTAACTGGTGGAACAGCCCTGTTTCAGGATCAGGCGGCATGTCCGTTCCGTGCCTTTGCCCGTCATCGGCTCAGAGCCAGACCGCTGGCGAGTGTCGCCAACGGGCTTGATCCGATGCAACGCGGCAACCTGGTACATCAGTGTTTAGAGGCTCTCTGGCAGTCCCTGAGGGATCAATCGCGTCTACTGCAACTCGGCGAAGCAGAATTACAGGGCGTCATCGATGCGTCCGTACTAAAGGTCATCGAGCAGAACAGTGTTGGTCACCAGACCACCTACAGCTCTCGCTTTAAAGAGCTGGAGCAGGCACGACTTGCCAGCCTCATGCGAGAGTGGCTGGAGCAGGAAAAGACACGCGCACCGTTCAGTGTCAAAGAGACCGAACAGAGTCATGTGATCCGCATCGCCGATATCGAGGTAAACACAAAAATTGATCGCATTGACGAACTGACGGATGGCAGCCGTGTTGTGATCGACTATAAAACCGGTCAGCCCGATCCGAGGGCCTGGTTTGGTGCACGACCGGATGAACCGCAACTGCCGATCTATGCAAGTGCCGATGATGCCTCCCTGGCAGCAGTCAGTTTTGCCCAGGTGAGACGTGGTGAGATGAGCTGGAAGGGGATCGCCCGTGAACAGGAGATTCTGCCCGGGGTTAAACACCCGGTCAGTAAATATACCGACGAAATCGAGGACTTCAGCGCACTGGGCAACTACTGGCAGGGGATCTTAAACCAGCTGGCAGAGAATTATCGGGCCGGCAATGCAGAGGTCGATCCCAAGGATGAGAACAGCTGTAATTACTGCCCGCTGGACAGCCTGTGTCGTATCGATAATAACCGTGGAGATGATGATGAATAGGGCGGTTGCAGATGCGGCGCAGCGCTTACGTGCACTGCAGCCAGAGATCTCCTGCATTATTCAGGCGCCGGCAGGTTCGGGTAAAACAGAATTACTGATCCAGCGCTATCTGTTGTTGCTGGCGCGGGTGGAGCACCCGGAAGAAATTATCTCGATTACCTTTACGCGCAAGGCGGCCGCAGAAATGCAGTCGCGTATCATTCGCGCCCTGCAACGCGGGCTGGATGCACAGGCACCGGATAGCGCGCACGAATTGCAGACCTGGGAACTGGCCCGTGCGGCCCTGCGACAGGCCGGGCAACAGGGCTGGAACCTGTTACAGCAACCCTCACGACTGCGGGTGCAAACCATCGATTCCCTGTGTGCCAGTCTGACCAGACAAATGCCCGTGCTATCGCGACTGGGTGCACAACCGGAGGTCGTCGAGGATGCCAGTAGCCTGTATCTGCAGGCGGCCAGAAGGACACTGGGTGAACTGGAGCAGGATTCCGACACCTTCGTCGCCATTGAGTCACTGCTGCGCCATCTCGACAATGATTTGCCGAAGGTCGAGGCGATGCTGGTGACCATGTTGGCCACCCGCGATCAATGGCTGCGTCACACACTCAATGCGAGTGGTCGGGAAGAATTAGAGACGGCATTACGAAACGCGATTGATAACAGTTTGCAGCAGTTGCTGGAGTTGTTTGCACCAGCACTCGGAATTGAATTGTGTGAACTGGCGGCGACCGCCGCACAAAACCTGCAGGAAACTGAAAAAGTTTCTTCTATCGTAAAGTGTCTCGGTATCAGTACTCTGCCCGCAGCTTCTGCTGAAGACATCGAACAGTGGCAGGGACTGGCAGAACTCTGTCTGACCCAGAAAGGGGAATGGCGCAAGACCGTTAACGTCAATACCGGATTTCCGCCCAGCAGTTCTGTGGCAGGCTATGAAGCAAAACAGATGAAGGCACGATTCGCTGACTGCATGGCAGGCCTGGCCGACGATGAGGATTTACGTATCGCACTGGCGGCCGTCAGGGATTTGCCGCCGGCCGTGTATTCTGAATCCCAGTGGCAGGTCATCGAATCCCTGTTTGTTCTTCTGCTGAGATCGGTCGCGCACCTGACCCTGTTGTTCGCCGAGACCGGCAAGACCGATTTTGCCGGTGTTGCCAGTGGTGCATTACAGGCGCTGGGAAGTCAGGATGAAGTCACCGATCTGGCTCTGGCGCTGGATTACCGTGTGCAGCATCTGCTGGTGGATGAGTTTCAGGATACCTCGGTGACGCAGTATCTATTGCTCGAACGTCTGACTGCCGGCTGGCAGTCTGGTGATGGGCGAAGTCTGATGCTGGTGGGTGATCCGATGCAGTCCATCTACCGTTTTCGAGAGGCGGAAGTCGGGCTGTTTCTGCGCGTCAGGAAGGCACGACTGCTGGGAAATGTGGTGCTCGAGCCCCTGCAACTGTCGGTTAACTTCCGCTCTGAAGCAGGCATTGTGGATTGGGTGAATCAGCAGTTCAGCCGTGCTTTTCCCGAACATGAAAATATAGCCAATGGTGCGGTCTGCTATGCGCCTTCGTCTGCCATGCATGACAACAGCCTGCCGGCATCCGTGAGTCTGCATCCCTGTTTTGGTGGGCCACAGGATGAGGCTGGCCGGGTGTTGGAGATTATCCAGCAAACCCGTTTACGAGACAGTGAGGCCAGTATTGCGATTCTTGTTCGTGGTCGCTCACATTTGCTGGAGATAAGTCAGCTATTGAGCCAGCAGGGATTGAAGTACCGAGCCGTGGATATAGAACCTCTGGTTGGGCGACTCGCGATCAGGGATGTGATGGCACTCACCCGCGCGCTGAACCATCCGGCGGATCGTATTGCATGGCTTGCCCTGCTGCGAGCCCCCTGGTGTGGGCTGGAGCTTGCAGACCTGCTGACACTGGTGGCGGACAGCGACGCTACACTGTTGTCCCTGATGTACGATGACGATCGCCTTGGCCGACTGTCCGGGACAGGCCAGCAAAGACTCCAGCACTGTCGGCAGGTACTGATGGAGGCCGTGAGTCAGCGTCAGCGCCGGAGCCTGCGCCGCTGGGTAGAGACGACCTGGCTATTACTGGGTGGTCCGGCCTGTGTTGAAGATGAAAGCGATCTGCTCAATGTAGAGACATTCTTCAGCCTGCTGGAGGCGCATGATCAGGGCGGCATGGTGATTGATATGGATGAACTGGAACAGGCCGTTGCCAAACTCTACGCAGCACCGCAGGCAGATGCCGATGAGCGTCTGCAGTTAATGACCATGCACAAGGCCAAGGGGCTGGAGTTCGACACGGTGATCCTGCCGGGGCTGGCAAAACGATCCCGTCAGGATGATCCACGGTTACTGTTCTGGCTGGAGCGTCCGGTGGACGATGAAAGTAACGAACTGCTGCTGGCACCCGTCAAGGCGGTGGGTAGTGACAGTGACCCACACTATCGTTATTTACGTCAGCTGGATGCTGATAAGGGGCAGCTTGAGGTAACCCGACTGCTCTACGTGGCAGCAACCCGCGCAGTGAAAAGTCTACACCTGCTGGCAACCGTGGGGTTTCGCGAAGAGGAACAGGCACGAGAACTTAAGGCGCCGGCCAAAGGGAGTTTGCTGGCGAGGATTTGGCCTATGGTAGAGGCCGATTTTGAGCAGGCACTGACGGCCTGGGAGGTGGCCCCGGAAGCTACAGAACGGGCACGATCTGAACAGCGTTTGCAGCGTCTGGCAAGCGACTGGCAGATGCCCGACTTACCCGCAGACTTGCCCTGGAGCACACAGCAGGCAGACGACCTTCAGCAGGAAGAGCTGGAATTTTCCTGGGCCAGTCAGACCATCCGGCACGTTGGTATTATCGTCCATGCCTGGTTGCAGCAGTTCAGCCAGAACGAGCTCACTGACTGGGATCAGCAACGCGTCACAGAGAATCTGCCACGCTTTAGGCAACAACTGCAGGCCGAAGGCGTGCCTGAGGAAGAGTTGCAGATGGCCACCGAACTGGTGCAAACGGCACTCAACAATTGTCTGGAAGATCCACAGGCGCGCTGGATTTTAAGTCGGGGTCATAGTGAGGCCCGGAGTGAGTATGCACTGACTGGTTTTCACAGACAGAAACGAGTGAACGTAATTCTTGATCGCACCTTTGTGGATGAAGAGGGCAATCGCTGGGTCATCGATTACAAGACCTCACGGCATCAGGGGCAGGATCTGCAAGGTTTTCTGGATAACGAACGCGAACGTTATCGGCAGCAACTGGAACGCTATGCGGAGATCATCCGGCAGATGGATGATCGACCCATCAGGTTGGGGCTGTACTTCCCGCTCTACAGGGGATGGCGGGAATGGACGCCCGGCGAAGAGCCTGCCTAGTCTTCACTCATCTGTAACAAGAGTCCTGCGGGGCCGGTATCGATACGGTGGATCAATTCCGACTGACGGTGGGTACGGGTTTTGGTGAAAATGCGTTTTAGATGGGTGCGCGCGGTATTGATGGTGATATCCAGTGCCTCGGCGGCATCCTCCAGAGTCTGATTACGTGCCAGTCTTGCGACCAGTCTGGCCTCTGCGCAGGTCAGGTCATAGAGTCCGGTCAACAGATCGCTGAGGATGCTGTGATACTGCTGGCGATCGAACAGGAAGAGCAGGGCGCTGGGGTGATTCGTCTGTTTATTATCCCGCTCCGCGACGACCGGCGAAATCAACAATTCGAGTGACTCATTTTCCGTTCCCGATAAGCGCAGGGTACTGACACTCTCGGTATCCAGATGGCTGATAGGTGCCAGACCGCTGATGCGTTCCTGCAGGGTGGTCGAATCTCCCGGGTGTCTCATCACCAGTCGATTATTCTGTATCGATACCTGGGTCGATAACTGACAGATAACACGTGCCCGGCTGTTCATATAGATAATATGCAGAGCATCATCGACCAGCATGACACCGGTGGGCAGGTGGTCCAGCGCCTGGGCGAGGGTGCCACCATAGCGATTCGCTATATTGAGCGCATTGAAGTGGGGTACGTCACATTGTGCTACTTCAGGCTGAATTTCCAGTACCAGGCGCAGGGTGGTTTCCAGTTCTTTCTGACGTATGGGTTTATGGATGAACGCGGCGGGTTTGCTGCGTAGTGCGCGATTCAGCGTCTCACCACTTGCATAGGCTGTCAGGTATACAATCTGGGCACTGGAATGACGGCTGATTTCGGTTGCGGCCTGAATTCCGTCCATGCCCTTGCCCAGCCGTATATCCATAAGCACCAGATCTGGCTGTTTAGAGGTGGCCAGATCAATCGCCTGATTCGCAGAACTGGCGACCGCAGTTACGGAGTAGCCAAGCTCTTCAACCTGAGCGGTGATGATTTTGGCCATCGTTGATTGATCTTCGACAACGAGTATCTGTGCTCCCGTCATATCCCTATCTCCCTTCCCTGTTTCCCTGCTAACAGAAATCACTTCTGTTATCGTTTTGATAATTTTATTTTATACAAATATGCCGGGTTGTATACATGGGGGCGTGTTGCTGCACCGGGGTGGAATTGCTGGCTCGACGACGAATTGACCGGCTCAGGCGAGCCTGGAAGGCGCTTCATCAAGGTGTCAGCGGAACCCTGACACCTTGATGATACAGGGAGGTGTATCAGGTCTTGATAGCGACCAGTGCTGCGGCACCGGCTTCGGCGATCTGACCATCTTCGTGGGACTTTACGCCGCTGACACCAATCGCTCCGATGATATCTCCATCGTGAACCAGTGGCACACCACCCTCGATAGGTAACATGCCG
>JBFIID010000170.1:0-5947 GCA_041601415.1 Gammaproteobacteria bacterium | reverse complement strand
GGTGAACAGCACCACAAAGCCAACCGCAAACAGCATGGGTGTTTCAAAGGTCAGTGAACCCTTCCACATGGTGGCGACCCAGTTAAACACCTTCACGCCGGTCGGAACCGCAATCAGCATGGTGGAGAACATGAAGAACAGCTCGCCAGCCAGGGGCATACCCACGGTGAACATGTGATGCGCCCAGACGATGAATGACAGGAAGGCGATGGATGCCGTGGCATAGACCATCGAGCTGTAACCGAACAGAGGCTTACGCGCAAAGGTCGGAATGATGGCAGACACAATACCGAAGGCCGGCAGAATCAGGATGTACACCTCAGGATGACCGAAGAACCAGAAGATATGCTGGAACATGACAGGGTCACCACCACCGGCGGCATTGAAGAAGCTGGTGCCGAAATACTGGTCGGTGAGCAGCATGGTGACCGCACCCGCCAGCACCGGAATCGAGGTGATCAACAGGAAGGCGGTGATCAACCAGGTCCAGACAAACAGCGGCATTTTCATGTAGGTCATGCCCGGCGGACGCAGGTTAAAGATCGTAGCGATGATGTTAATCGCACCCATCACAGAAGAAATACCCATGAAGTGGATGGCAAAGATCAGGAACGGGAAGGCATCCCCGGTCTGCAACACCAGTGGTGCATACATGGTCCAGCCACCAGCCGGTGCGCCGCCATCCATGAACAGGGTGGCCAGCAGCATCGCGAAGGCGAAGGGCAGGATCCAGAAGCTCATGTTGTTCATGCGCGGCAATGCCATATCAGGCGCGCCAATCATCATCGGAATCATCCAGTTAGCCAGGCCGGTGAAGGCGGGCATCACGGCACCGAAGATCATGATCAATGCATGCATGGTGGTCATGGAATTGAAAAACAGCGGGTCGACCAGCTGCATTCCAGGTTGGAACAATTCGGCACGGATAACCATGGCCATGGCACCACCGATAAAGAACATTATCAGTGAGAAGACCAGGTACATGGTGCCGATGTCTTTATGGTTGGTAGAAAACAACCAGCGGCCCAGGCCGGTAGGGACGTGATCGTGATGATCGTCGTGTGCTGCTGCTTCACTCATGATTCAAGCCTCGTTATGAGTTTATTATTCTATTAAAAATGGATTAACGTGCTGCTTTGACGTCAGATGGCTGGACCAGATCGCCGGCATCATTACCCCAGGTATTTCTCTCGTAGGTAATTACGGCGGCCAGGTCGGCATCATTCATCTGTGCGGCATAGGCGGCCATGGCTGTGCCGGGTTTGCCGTGCAGGACGATTTTCAGATGTTCAGGAATCGGGCCGATCGCAATTGCACTGCCCTTCAGGCCGGGTACAACGCCGGACAGACCTTCACCATTGACCTGATGACAGGCGGCGCAGTTGGTGTTGTAAACCTCTTCACCCCGCGCCATCAGCTCATCCATGCTCCATTCCTTATCACCGGAGGCAGCGGCCGCAGCCTGGGTTTCAAGTTGTCCGGCTAACCATGCCTCGTATTCAGCGGGCTCTACCGCATGTACGACGATGGGCATGAAGCCATGATCCTTGCCGCACAGCTCGGCACATTTACCACGGTAAATGCCGGCCTTTTCAATCAGCGCCCAGGATTCATTGATGAAGCCGGGAATCGCATCACGCTTGAAGCCCAGCTCTGGCACCCACCAGGAGTGGATCACATCGGCGGCGGTGGTGAGGATACGCACCTTCTTGCCGACCGGCAGCACGATGGGGTTATCGACTTCCATCAGGTAATGTTCCAGAGAGGCCGGATCAACACCGGAACCAAGCTGGCGCGCATCATTATGCTCCTTGTCCAGATTGGCGAAAAAGCGTACGCGCTTGTCCGGATCGGCCTGGGCACCATTCACACCATCATTTATATAGTCATAGTGCCACTTCCACTGATAGCCGGTGGCCTTGATGGTGATCTCGGATTCGCCCACGTCTTCCATCGCAATCAGCCCTTTGGCGGCGGGGATAGACACAGCGACCAGTACCAGAAAAGGCATAGCGGTCCAGATAATCTCGACCGTGGTGCTTTCATGGAAGTTAGAGGCGACCGCCCCTTTGGACTTGCGGAACTTGATGATGGAATAAAAAATTGCGCCGAATACGATAATGCCGACCACGGTACAGACCCACAGCATCATCATATGCACGCTATATGCTGTATGTGCGACCGGGGTAACCCCCTGTGTCATATTCAGGGGAAAAGCTGCCAGTGCGGCACTGCCCCAGAATGACGTGATTGCGGCCAGACTCACAGCCAAAAAGCGTTTTAACGCGCCTGTGCTCGTTTGCATACTCCTCTCTCTCCTAACCCTTGGCAGCCAAATGACCCACCAGTTTATTATCATTTTTGTTGTATTGCGGACTTCAAACTGACTGCAAATTCACAACGTTCTACTTCTGTTAAAAACGAAGCTACCTCCAGCTCCCTACCGTGCGAGCGTAGCAACAGACGGCTCGGGTGGCCTCTGAATGCGGGCTCTTCCAGTGAAACCTGTACCCAACCGCGATGAAATTCCTGACACTGTTCCGGTTGTCGACGACGGGATTTGACAGTGACGCTCTGTCCTTCGATAACGATAGTTTCGCGTTTTAGATTCTGACTCTGCTGCGTAACATACAGGGCACCGCCTAATAACAGCATTTCCAGACCCGAGAACGGTAGCACCAGGGTCAGACCTACGGCATAAAAGGCGACTCCAATAAGCAGAGAAATCGCAACAAGTCCGGCATATACAAGCTTGGCTTCACGCCATGTCAGCGAATGATTGGGCCGAATCACAAAGGTCTGATTCGTCGAACCCGGCTTGCCGGTAACACTGACCAATGCACTATCTCATGATATTCAATCGGTTAGCTGAACCTGGGCGCATAACGGCGCCTTCTCTGTGAGCGATGTTAACGTCATCAAATTGGTGATGCAAGAATTTGGCGGAAATTTGATAAACATCAATGCAGTGTTGAATTCATCCGTGGTGGCGGGGTGAATTCGCTATGAAAGCGAATCAGCAGGCAAAAAAACCGATACCTGCCAGTGGCAGGTATCGGTGAGAGGTGTAGACGGAGAAGTTTAGGCTTAGAAGAAACCCAGTGGGCTGGTGTCATAGCTGACCAGCAGGTTCTTGGTCTGCTGATAATGATCCAGCATCATCTTGTGGGTCTCACGACCCACACCGGACTTCTTGTAACCACCGAAGGCCGCATGTGCAGGGTAGAGGTGATAGCAGTTGGTCCAGACACGACCGGCCTGAATACCACGACCCATGCGATAGGCGCGGTTCATGTCGCGGGTCCAGAGACCGGCACCCAGACCAAACTCGGTGTCATTGGCAATTTCCAGCGCCTCGGCTTCATCCTTAAAGGTTGTCACCGCGACCACCGGGCCGAAGATCTCTTCCTGGAAGATGCGCATCTTGTTATGCCCCTTCAACAGTGTCGGCTGAATGTAATAACCGGTACCGCACTCGCCCTCGATGGTCTCACTACCACCACCCAGCAGCACCTCGGCACCTTCGTCACGGCCGATATCCATATAAGACATGATCTTCTCGAACTGCTCCTGCGAGGCCTGCGCACCGACCTGAACCTCGGTATCCAGTGGGTTACCGCGCTTAATCTTCCTGGCACGTTCGATCACACGCTCAATGAACTGCTCGTAAATACTCTCCTGGATCAGGGCGCGTGAAGGACAGGTACACACCTCACCCTGATTGAAGAAGGCCAGCACCATACCCTCGGCACACTTATCTATATAGTCATCTTCCTGCTGCATGATGTCTTCAAAATAGATATTGGGAGATTTGCCACCGAGTTCAACGGTAGAAGGGATGATGTTCTCAGCCGCGCACTTGAGGATGTGCGAACCGACCGGGGTAGAACCGGTAAACGCGATCTTGGCGATGCGGGTACTGGTTGCCAGCGCCTCGCCGGCCTCACGACCGAAGCCATTGACCACGTTCAGCACACCGGCAGGCAACAGATCACCGATCACCTCCATCAGCTTCAAAATAGAGAAAGGCGTCTGTTCAGCAGGCTTCAGAACGATACAGTTACCGGCAACCAGCGCAGGGGCGAGTTTCCAGGCGGCCATCAACAGAGGGAAATTCCAGGGAATAATCTGCCCGACCACACCCAGAGGTTCATGGAAATGATAGGCCACGGTTTTCTCGTCGATCTCGCCCATGGTGCCTTCCTGGGCACGGATACAACCGGCGTAATAACGGAAATGATCGGCGGCCAGCGGTACATCGGCGGCCAGCGTCTCGCGTACGGCCTTACCGTTGTCCCAGGTCTCGGAGACGGCCAGCATCTCCAGATTCTCTTCAATCCGATCGGCGATCTTCAGCAGCAGGTTAGAGCGTTCGGTGACAGAGGTGCTGCCCCAGGCAGCACGGGCGTTATGCGCGGCATCCAGCGCCAGCTCGATATCGGCGGCATCCGAACGGGGAATTTCACAGAAAGCCGCGCCATTGACCGGTGAAATGTTCGAAAAATACTGGCCGTTGACGGGGGCGACCCACTCACCACCGATATAGTTGGCATAACGAGGCAAGACAGAAACGATGGAATCAGGACTTCCGGGTTGAGCAAAAATCATATAAACCTCCGATAAATTATTTTGTGAACTTATTAGGAGGCTGATACTAGGGGGTCTATAGCGTGGCTACTTGACTGGCAGTCCTGAAGACTTGACTCAGAGTCCACATCGGACATAGATTGCGGACTACACTATATAGTAGAGACAAATACTCGGGTATTCCGGCCAACATGACGTCCATCAGCAAAAATATCGATCAGACACAGCGACGCCGTTCGCTGGTGGAAAATCGTGTCAGTTTTGCCGGGCCGCACTGTGAACTGAGCATCTACGATACCTACTATGCCGCAAGCAACATTGCTCTTAAGGCGGATCAACTGCTGTATTGCGGAATGGTCAATGGTCGCAAGATCATGCACAGCACGGAAAACCCCGAGGGCGAGATATTCGTTCCACATGAATCATTCGTGATGGCGCCCCAGCAAATAGTCGACATCGACTTCCCGGATGCGACGAGTAGCAATCCCACTACCTGTCTGACCGTTGAAATCTCAAAGGAAAAGGTCTCCATGGTGGCGGATAAACTAAACCAGACCAGTCCGCTGTCCAGGGCGCTGGGGGAATGGGAGTACCGACCCAACACCCTGCACGTGCAGCACACCACCGCCACCGAACACCTGCTGAGTCGAATGGTCTCGGTGTTCACGGATGACGATCCGGATCGGGATGTGATGGTAGACCTGGGGATCTCGGAACTGGTTATCCGGCTACTGCGCCACCAGACCCGCGACTTCCTGCTCGAATACGGGCGAAGCCAGCCGGATGCCAACGGCCTGACGGCGGTACTGGCCCATATTGAAAACAACCTCGCCAGTCCCCTGAATATCGAACAACTGTGCAAACTGGCCTGCATGAGTCGCAGCCGACTGTATGATGAATTCAAAAAGCACATGGGTTGTTCGCCCGGAGAATTTCAACAACAACTGCGGTTAAAAACGGCCGCTGAACTACTCAGCAAAGGCCGACCTGTGACCACTGTTAGTTACGACCTGGGTTTCACCAACCCGAGTCATTTTAGTCGGCGCTTTAGTCAATTCTTCGGCCAGTCACCGAAGGACTACGCGCGCGGAGGCAAGCTGGGGGAAGGGCGGGTTTCCTAGTTGTTCGCTTAGAGAGTGTCGATGGGGCTTTTTACGGCACGGCCACCTTTCCTTAGTACATGAGTGTACGACGTTCAGGGATGAACTAGTGTCGCGGTAGGCAGGACGCCGGGAGCGACCAATCATCGTAGTCGATACATCGGCATGCCCTAACAACTCCTGAACAGTCCGAATGAGATGCTCCTGTACGGCCTGAGCTAATGATTCAGGTAAAGGAACACGCCGGTCTTTTGCCCCTT
>JBFIID010000169.1:0-5977 GCA_041601415.1 Gammaproteobacteria bacterium | reverse complement strand
GTGCAGGCGAATATGCAGATAGCTTTTCGTGAGAATCCCGGTCTTGAGGATAAATACGGTGGAACCTTGAAGCAGGCGAACTCTGGTTCCGAGGCCTTCCTGGCCAAGGTGCGAAGTGAACTGCTGATTGAAAACGAGGTCATTCTTGCCGACGCAACAGAGATTTTTGCCGCCGGTACCAGAGCCATCAAAGCAAATTACGCCCTGTATGACAGCATGATGCCGGTACTGAAACAACTGCTGACAGACCGGGTTGCCAATATTTCCACCCAGCGGAATTACCTCCTCGGCCTGTTCCTGGTTACGGTTATGTTGGGTATCTACCTGTTCATGGGTTTCTATCGTTCAGTGGTGAATGCGGTTTACGAATTGAAACACTCGGTAGAGCTAATCGCAGCCGGCGATCTAACCGTGTCTGTTCGGGCTGTAAGCCAGGATGAAGTCGGGCAGGTTGCTGTTGCCCTCAACCGGATGGTTGAGCATCTCCGCGATATGGTCAGCAAATTAGGGTCTCATTCCAGCATGCTGGCTTCGGCATCACTGCAGCTCTCGGCCACCGCTGAAATCTCGAATAAGGGTGCGCTTGAGCAACAAAGTCAATCTGAAATGATTGCTACGGCAATGAATGAAATGTCAGCCACGGTCAGAGAGATCGCGATGAATGCCGAGAATGCCTCGACGGAGGCGCGCAACGCCGATACTGAAGCAGTGGAGGGAGGACGCATCATCACCGATGTGATCGAATCAATCACCACGCTGTCCAAAGAGGTTGGTGAGGCTGCAGAAGTGATTCACGAACTGGAAAAAAACAGCGACGAAATTGGTTCGGTGCTGGATGTGATTCGAGGGGTATCGGAGCAGACCAATCTACTGGCCCTAAACGCAGCCATTGAGGCGGCACGTGCGGGAGAACAGGGAAGAGGTTTTGCCGTTGTAGCAGATGAGGTGCGCACTCTGGCCAGTAGAACCCAGGAATCTGCCAACCAGATCCAGCAGATGATTCAGAGTCTGCAGAGTCAGACCCATGCGGCGGTAGAAGCGATGGAAAAAGACAAGGCCCATGCCTTAAAAATGGCGGATAAGGCCTCTGTCGGGATGGATTCGCTGCAGCGAATTGTGATCGCTGTAGGTAGTATTACGGACATGAATACACAGGTGGCCAGTGCGGCTGAGGAACAGACACTGGTGTCTGAAGAAATCAACCGGAATGTGATTCATGTGTCTGATATAACGCAGGAAAATGTAGCAGGAATTGCACAGATATCGGCCAGCAGCGAGGAACTGGCCAGGCTCGCCAGTGAATTACAGAGTGTGGTGAATCACTTTAAGGTCTGAGACTGAGGCTGGTTGCTGTTATGCACAGCAACCAGAACAATCAGATGGTACCGAGGGGGGGAATCGAACCCCCACTCTGTTGCCAGAACCGGATTTTGAATCCGGCGCGTCTACCAGTTCCGCCACCCCGGCACCGAGGGCGGCAAGTATATTTAATCCTGATCTGAATTGCGAGATGTCCGCACCTGAGTGGACGGGTTTAGTTTCACTCAAGCTATATATACGCCGATTACTTACCGATTAAACGGGCTATACCATCAATGGTGTCGTCAAGTTTTTCCCTGGGATTATTCTATCTGCTACCATGCGCGCGCTATGTTACGTACCGACTTTAACTACCAACTTCCCGAACATCTGATCGCACAGCACCCGCTGGAGCAGCGAACGGCTAGTCGCCTGCTGGTGCTCGATACAGAGACTGCTCAGCTAGCTGACCAGCAGTTTACCGATCTGATTGAACTGCTTAATCCGGACGATCTGTTGATCTTCAACAATACTCGCGTTGTGCATGCCCGCTTGTTTGGCCATAAGGAAAGTGGTGGAAAGATTGAGATTCTGCTGGAGAGGGTGCTGGATGATCAGCATGCTCTTGCCCAGGTGCGCGCGAGTAAGGCGCCCAAACCGGGCAGTCGACTCCTGATCGGTGATGACGTGGTGCTGACTATGACGGGTCGGCAGGGAGACCTGTTTGAACTCGAACTGCCCGAATCAGAATCTTTTTATCGCGTGATGGAAGCCCTGGGTCATGTGCCGCTGCCGCCTTACATACAACGCCCCGATAAGACCGAGGATCTGGAGCGTTACCAGACGGTCTATAGTGAGCGCCCCGGTGCGGTGGCAGCACCTACTGCGGGCTTACACTTTGACCAGGCAAGTCTTCAGGCGCTGGCTGATAAGGGCGTGGAAAGTGGCTTCGTCACCCTGCACGTGGGGGCAGGTACCTACCAGCCGGTTCGGGTCGACCGAATTGAAGACCATCACATGCATTGTGAATATATTGAGGTTGGCGAACAGGTCTGCGCGCAGATTGCGGCGACAAAGGCACGAGGTGGACGGGTGGTTGCTGTGGGTACCACCTCCGTGCGTTGTCTGGAGACCGCCTCGGCATCGGGTGAATGTAAGCCTTACTTTGGTGATACCGATATTTTTATCTACCCCGGTTATGAATTCCGCAGCGTCGATGCGATGCTGACCAATTTCCATTTACCCGAATCGACCCTGCTGATGCTGGTCTGTGCCTTTGCCGGACAGCAACTGACACTCGACGCCTATCGCCATGCGGTTGAGCAGCAATACCGGTTCTTCAGCTATGGTGACGCGATGTTTATCAATGGCACGGGGCTACAACGATGAAGTTTCAGATCTCGGCTACCGATGGGCAGGCTCGACGCGGACAACTGGAATTTGACAGAGGTACCATCGAGACACCGGTATTTATGCCGGTCGGCACCTACGGCACGGTGAAGGCGATGACACCAGAAGAACTGAAGCATTCCGGTGCTGAGATTATCCTGGGAAATACCTTTCACCTGATGCTAAGACCCGGCACCGAGATCATCCAGCAGCATGGTGATCTGCATGACTTCATGCACTGGGATAAACCGATTCTGACTGACTCGGGTGGTTTCCAGGTCTTTAGTCTGGGCGATATGCGCAAGATTACGGAAGAGGGCGTGAAATTTCAGTCACCGGTCAATGGCAGCCGAATTTTCATCAGCCCCGAAGACTCTATTGAGGTGCAGCGTAAACTGGGTTCGGACATCGTCATGGTATTCGATGAGTGCACACCCTACCCTGCAACGGAACAGGAGGCGCGGGATTCCATGCAGCTATCGATGCGTTGGGCGAAACGTTGCAAGCAGGCGCACGGCGATAACCCCGGGGCATTGTTCGGCATTATTCAGGGTGGCATGTATGAGTCTCTTCGGGATGAGTCCCTGCAGGCCCTGACCGAAATCGGTTTTGATGGCTATGCCATAGGGGGCCTTTCAGTCGGTGAGCCGAAAGAAGACATGTTACGCACCCTGAGCCATATCGCACCCAGCATGCCGGCCGATCGACCCCGTTACCTGATGGGCGTGGGAACGCCGGAAGACCTGGTGGAGGCGGTGGCGCGCGGCGTGGATATGTTCGACTGTGTAATGCCGACCCGCAACGCACGGAATGGTTATCTATTTACTTCCACGGGCAAGATAAAGATCCGTAATAGCCAGCATAAACAGGCTACCGGCCCGCTGGATGAGGATTGTGATTGCTATACCTGTCAGAATTACAGCCGCGCCTATCTGCATCATCTGGACAAAACCGGTGAGATTCTTGGTGCCCGATTGAATACCATCCATAACCTGCATTATTACCAGTATTTAATGGCCGGTCTGCGTCAGGCAATTGTTGCTGGCGAACTCGCTGACTTCACTGCGGATTTCTATTCCCGTCGACAGTTGACTTGAATCAGGGGTGTTCCGGCCCCATGTCATGTGCCTTATGCACAAAAGGTGGCATAATGGCGCGCATTTTTTTGATGGGAATCCCAAATGATTGATTTTTTAATACCTAACGCATATGCCCAGGCGGCACCTCAGGCTGGTAATGCTGGCTTCATGGAATTATTACCGCTGGTTCTGTTGTTCGTTGTCTTTTACCTGTTCCTGATTCGTCCGCAGATGAAGCGAGCGAAAGAACACAAGGTGATGGTCGAAGCCCTTTCCAAGGGTGATGAGATAGTCACCAACGGTGGTCTTCTCGGCAAGATTATCGACGTGGGCGAGAACTTCGTCGCGGTTGAAATCAGCAAGGGCGTCGAGGTCAAGGTTCAGCGCCATGCCGTTGCCGCGACCATGCCCAAGGGCACAATCAAAACACTTTAAATTAGATAATAGGGCGTATTACGCCCTTTGTTATCCGCACCACAGGTTATACAAATGAATCATTACCCTGCCTGGAAGTACATACTGATCGTCCTGGTGATTGGCGTTGGATGTCTGTATGCATTACCAAATCTCTATGGTGAAGACCCGGCGCTGCAAATCAGCGCGTCTCGATCGGCATTGGTCGATGCGGTGCTGGAAGACACCATCAGCAAGGCTCTGGACGCCGAGAACGTGACGCCTCTAAAAATCCAGCGAACTGATAAACAGCTGCTTGCACGCTTTGCAAACACCGATGATCAGCTAAAAGCCAAGGATGTGGTGACGGACGCGATTGGGCCAGGCTATATCGTGGCACTTAATCTTGCGCCCTCAACCCCTCAGTGGTTGCTCAATCTGGGCGCTTTGCCGATGTATCTCGGCCTGGATCTGCGTGGTGGTGTGCACTTCCTGATGGAAGTGGATATGCATGTGGTTGCGCGTCAGACCGAGGAACGCTTCATCTCCGACCTGAAAACAGCCCTGCGAGGCGAGAATATTCGCTACCGTGGCATCACCCGTGCGGACGGCAGTGGTATCGAGGTGGAGCTACGTGATAAGGATACGCTGACAAAGGCAGAAGCCTTTATTAGTCAGGAGTTTCCTGACCTGAGTATCCTCCTGAACGAATCGGGTAACCTGCAGTTGACGGTTAAACCTGAGGTATTAAAGGAAATCAGGAAGTTTGCTCTGCAACAGAACATCACCACCTTGCGTAAGCGTGTGAATGAGCTGGGTGTTGCAGAACCAACGATTCAGCAACAGGGCCTGGAACGCATTGTGGTGCAGTTACCCGGCGTACAGGACACCGCAACCGCCAAGGATATTCTTGGTGCGACGGCTACCCTGGAGTTTCGCATGGTGGATCAGAGCAATGAGGTGCAGGATGCGCTGGATGGCAAGCTGATCGTCGGCGCGAAACTGTACTACGATCGAGATGGTCAGCCACACCTGCTGGATAAAGAGGTGATGTTGACCGGTGATCACATCATAAATGCCGCCTCGGGTCTGGAACAGACCGGCGGTAGCCCGGCCGTATTCATTACCCTGGACGGCAAAGGCGCGCGCAAATTCAGTAATGCAACGCGTGACAATGTCGGTAAGCCGATGGCCGTTGTGTTTATCGAAAACAAGACCCTGACTAAAGAAATTGATGGCCAGATGGTGAAGACCCGGCAGACGCTGGAAGAAATCATCAACATCGCTACGATACGTGATCAACTGAGTAAACGTTTCCAGATTACCGGTCTGGATTCGACCGAAGAGGCTCGCAAGCTGGCGCTGCTACTACGTGCTGGCGCACTCGCTGCACCGGTAGAAATCATCGAAGAACGTACCGTAGGCCCGAGTCTTGGGCAGGATAATATCAATAAGGGGCTGGAGTCCGTGCTGATTGGTTTTGTTCTGGTGCTGATCTTCATGGCGGTTTACTACAAGGTCTTTGGCCTGGTAGCGAATATCGCACTGACCCTGAACCTGATCATGGTGGTCGCTTTACTCTCCATGTTACAGGCCACCCTGACCCTGCCGGGCATTGCCGGCATCGTGCTGACGGTGGGTATGGCGGTGGATGCCAACGTCCTGATCTTCGAACGTATTCTGGAAGAGATACGTTCCGGCAACTCTCCACAGAACAGCATTCACATGGGCTATGACAAGGCACTGTCCACGATTATGGACGCAAATATCACCACTTTGATTGCGGCACTGGTGCTGTTTGGTTTCGGTACAGGCCC
>JBFIID010000168.1:0-6045 GCA_041601415.1 Gammaproteobacteria bacterium | reverse complement strand
ATAACCCAGGGTGAGGATTACTATCTAATCAATCCGTCACTGTGCACCGAATGCGTTGGTCACTTCGATACCCCGCAGTGCAAGGAAGTCTGTCCGGTGGAATGTATTTTTGTCCACCCGGAGCACACCGAAAGCCAGGAACAACTGCTCCTGAAATATAAAGGGCTGATGGCACAAACCTCCTGAAATAACCCCCCAGAGTAGCCCATGTCACGTCAATTACTATTAATTGTTCTCTGTTTTTGTTTTACCTCCGCACAAGCTGCATCGAAGCAGCAGGCGATAGCAAGTGCTCACCCACTGGCAACAAAGGCAGGTATGGAAATACTCGCCGCGGGTGGAAATGCATTTGACGCAGCCGTAGCAGTGAGTGCTGCGCTGGCGGTGGTTGAACCCTATTCATCCGGTCTGGGTGGTGGCGGATTCTGGCTACTTCATCGGGAAAGCGATCAGCGACAGGTGATGGTGGATGGGCGCGAGATGGCTCCGTCGTCTGCCACGCGAGACATGTATCTGGATCAACAGGGACAGGTAGTGCCAGGCCGCTCACTGGATGGGCCATTGAGTGCGGGGATCCCCGGGGTGCCCGCGGCACTGGTTTTTATCGCCTCCCATTATGGACGCCTTTCACTCACGCAGAACCTTGCACCGGCCATTCGCTATGCGGAAGAAGGTTTCGCGGTGACCCCGCGCTACCAGAAGCTGGCTGGTTTCAGACTCCCGGCGCTGCTTGCCTCGCCTGCTTCCGCCAGAACCTTTCTCGTTGGGAATGAGGTTCCGCCCCTGGGGCATTTAATCCTGCAGCCCGAACTGGCACGCACGCTTATCGCGATAACAGCGAATGGCTATGAGGGCTTTTATGCCGGCATCATCGCGCGCATGCTGGTGAGTGGTGTAAAGGAAGCCGGGGGAAACTGGACGCCACGTGATTTGAAGCAGTATCGGGTAAAAGAGCGTAAACCGATCATTGGTGAGTATCACGGCATACGCATCGTTTCAGCACCGCCGCCTTCGTCCGGCGGCATCGTGCTGACCGAGGCGCTGAATATTCTCGAAGCCTATGACCTCTCGGGCATGAGCGCAATTGATACAAAACATCTGGTCGTTGAGGCCATGCGACGTGCCTATCGTGATCGCGCTGAATATCTGGGTGATCCCGATTTTGTGCAGATCCCACAGGATCGCTTGTTGAGTAAAGACCACGCGCGCCGGATCGCGACGAACATCGATCTGGAAAAGGCGACACCCAGTAGTGATCTCCGGCCTGTGGTGGCGGCAACTGGCAAGGGTACGGACACCACACACTTTTCAGTACTGGATGCAGAAGGCAATCGTGTGGCTGCGACCCTGAGTATTAATTACCCGTTTGGATCAGGCTTTACCGTACCGGGTACGGGTATCCTGCTTAACAATGAAATGGATGATTTTTCCGCCCGCCCGGTGACGCCAAATGGTTATGGGCTGGTGGGCGCGGGTGCCAATGCCATCGAAGCGGGTAAGCGCCCACTCTCCAGCATGACCCCAACATTCCTGGAGGCGAAAGACAGGGTGGCAATATTGGGAACGCCCGGTGGGAGCCGCATCATTAGCATGGTACTGCTGGCGACACTGGATTTCATGCAGGGCCACGGTCCCGATTCCTGGGTGAATGTGCCGCGCTACCATCATCAATATCTGCCCGATCAGGTGGGTTATGAACTGGGTGCGTTTGGGCCGGAGGAGATCGAAGCGCTACAGGCGAAGGGGCATAGCCTGAAGGAAAAATATCGTCGTTATGGCAACATGCAGGCGATATTGTTGAAACACAAAACAGGTGAAGTCAGTGCCGCCAGTGATCCCCGTGGTGAGGGTGCGGCACAGGTTTCTTCAGCGCAGACAGAGCCAGCCCTGGCGGACTAACATCTGGCCAGAGATTACTGTAGGGAGCCGCCTGTGCGGCTGAAAAAATCCCACGTCTTCATGCCGCCCGACAGAACCCTGACCTGATAATTGTTCTGCATCAGCAGTCGAGTTGCATAGTAGGCGCGTTGTCCTACCTCACAGATCAGCCAAACCTCCCGATCCGGGCTGATGTCTGTCAGTCGTTCACGCAATTCTTCGAGAGGAATATTTACCGAACCGGGCAGGTGTCTTTGTGCATATTCGCCGGCCGTTCGCACATCAACAATGTTTGCCTCACAGTGTTCAACGTCTTCCCAGTGGGCCAGTGGCAGATCACCGCGCAGATGATTGGCGGCGATCATGCCTGCGAAATTTACCGGGTCTTTGGCCGCACCGAACTGCGGTGCATAACAGAGTTCGGATTCCTCCAGATCATACACGGTGGCGCCCATCTGAATTGCCATTGATAGTGTGTCGATACGGCGTGCGATACCATTTTCACCGATTGCCTGTGCGCCCAGAATGCGTCCATCGGTGGTGCTAAACAGCAGTTTCAGGTGAATTGGCGTGGCGCCGGGAAAATAGCTGACATGGCTGCCCGGGTGCAGATAGATCTTTTCATAATCCTTTTGGCCACAGCGTTTCAGGGATTTCTCGCTGGCACCGGTACTGGCGACGATGAGGCCAAATACGCCACAGACGGCAGTTGCCTGAACCCCGCGAAAGGTCAGATCCTGATGTCCGCCAATGATCGAGGAGGCGGCGATACGTCCCTGGCGGTTGGCTGGGCCGGCGAGTGGAATGGGTTGTAATTCGCCGGTGATGACATCGTTGACCTCGACCGCATCACCAACCGCCCAGATCCCCGCAACGCTGGTCCGCATGGATGCGTCGACCTTGATACCTGCGCGGTCACCGAGTTCAATACCGGCACTAACGGCCAGACGTGTTTCCGGTTGCACACCAATAGCCAGAATCACAATGTCTGTGTCAATCGAGTCACCATTGTCCAGAGAAACACGAACACCCCCGTTGTCAGCTTCCGCAAATGCCGTGACACCGATACCTAATCTAAGATCCACGCCTTCAGCGCGCAGGCGATCGGCGACCGGCACGGCCATTTCGGAATCGAGTGGTGGCATGACCTGAGGGGACTTTTCGATCAGGCTTAATTGCAATCCACGGCGAGACAGGTTTTCTGCCATTTCCAGTCCGATGAAACCCCCACCGACGATCACGGCACTTTTTGCCTTGCTCAGTGCAGCACGTATGCGATGACTATCGGGAATGTTGCGTAAGACATGGATGCCTGGCAGATCGATACCGGGCAGGGGTGGGCGTATTGCGCGCGCGCCGGGAGAGAGCACCAGTGCATCATAGGACTCCGTGCGCTCCTGGCTGGTGTTAAGATCACGGACCAGGATGGTTTTCTGTTCGGCATCTATGCTCAGCACTTCCGTTTCTGTATGCACCTCGATATTAAAGCGGTCATTAAATAAGGCCGGATTCGCGACCAGTAGTTTTTCTTCCTTTTTAATCACCTCGCCGACAAAGTAGGGCAGACCACAATTCGCAAAAGACACATGCGGGCCACGATCAAAGATCACGATGTCGCATTTTTCACACAGCCTGCGCGCACGCGCTGCACAGGAGGCGCCACCGGCGACACCGCCAACGATGAGAATCCGTCTTCTAGTTTGAGTCATGGTATTTCCTTGATTAGTCATGTGGTGTGAGATGTCGGGATGCGTTCTATTTGTGCGATCGATCATTCAATGACCAGTCATAGTCATTAAACCGGATTGCTATGTCCGTGTTGCTGATTTGCCTGACGATGAGAGGATCATCGCTGATCCATCGGGCGACGAATCGTTTCACATCATCGGTCTGCGCGCCGAAGTCCTCCCGGTACCATTTAAACAGGGGCGAGAGATAAAGGGTTCCCGTCTCTGTATCAAAATGATTGCGTTGTTTATCCCGGATGAAATTTTCTGTTGCATGGTTCATCTGCTGTTCCAGTTGTTCGGCGCTATAGGCGTGCCTGGAAAGCGGAGGGCAACTGATCGAGGCGCATACCAGCACAAAGTGCAGGCGAGGATCCGCATAATTCCTGCGCAAAACATCGTGTTCAATATAATCGAGATGCTGAGGTTCACCCCAGAGCGAGAAAAATCGCTGCTTCCAGGGAGAAGAAAAGAAAGAACCCAGGTCCTTGATGGATGCCAGGTCTGGATAGGCACTGAGGATTAACTGGATGGTGAAGGCATTATAGGCATTGATCAAAAAGGCCTTTTGTTGATTGACAGACCATGCCGAGAATTCATCCCTGTCAATCGCGCTAATACCTGCCAGATAGTCGGTCAGCTGGCCGGGAGCTTTTTTCAGCCGGGCATAATCGACGGAGGACTGATGACCATTAACAATGACGATTTCCTGTAACAAGGCATCAAACTGTTGGTGTTGATGATCAAATGCCGCCAGGTTATCGCTGTAGAGGCAGACCAGCAGACCGATCAGAAGCTGTCGAGTCGTATGAATTAAGGGTAGCATCCCGGTATCAGCAAGCGTTTTGTTCATCATGGCTTATATGCCTTTGGTCTGACAATGTTATTATTACCGACACGAATAAGTGTACCCGAGCAGATAATTATAATGTTCCGCTGAGCTACGGAGTATCTAATCGTGCCAGACACAGAAAATAATTAAGGCTACATGTGGTAGCCAGGTGTTACGGTAATATCTGTGTCGATGGATTTCACTGTATTGCACTGTTCACGATCGGGAGTAGATAGTCGCATGGAGCAGACCGAGTCAATCAATATCTTTGGTGAACCCCTGGAGCCGTGCAGCGATGCGCCGATGACGGGCTTCTTTCGCGATGGTTGCTGTAATACCGGTGATCAGGATGCGGGTTCACATACGGTCTGTATTCAGGTAACAGCAGAATTTCTTCAGTATTCACGTTTTCGTGGCAATGATTTATCGACGCCCATGCCGGAGTTCGGCTTTCCAGGCCTACAGCCCGGTGATTGCTGGTGTCTGTGTGCGGCACGCTGGCTTGAGGCCTGGCAACAGAATATGGCGCCCCGTGTTTTCCTGCGTCGGACACATATGCGCGCACTGGAAATTATTCCTATACAAGCGCTAAAAGAATACGCCGTCGATTTGAATTAATTTGATCAGCAATGGACTAAGCTCGCTATGCTAAAACTTAAAGAATCCTTCATCACAGATTTTTTCAAAACGGAATCGGCCAGCGGACTGCTGCTGATGTTCGCGGCCTTTCTCGCGATTGTCGTGGCGAATACACCACTGTCGGTTTACTACGACATGCTAACCCAGATCCCGGTGGCCGTCAGTATTGGTGACTTTGCCATCGATAAACCCCTGTTGTTATGGATTAATGATGGTTTGATGGCCGTATTCTTCCTGCTCGTGGGACTGGAACTAAAGCGTGAGGTTCTGGAAGGTGAGCTATCAGACATGAGTAATGTGGTGTTGCCCGCACTGGGGGCAATCGGTGGCATGGTGGTACCTGCCGGTATTTATCTGGCATTCAATTACGATGATTCGGTGGCGGTCAAGGGCTGGGCAATACCGGCCGCAACCGATATCGCCTTTGCGTTGGACATACTGTCTTTGCTGGGATCACGCGTACCCACCAGTATTAAGGTTTTTCTGACCTCGCTGGCTATCTTCGATGATATTGGCGCGATCGTGATCATCGCAATTTTCTATACGGCGAAAATTTCAATGCTGGCACTGATTGTGTCTGGTCTCTGTATTCTGGTGCTGTTTATCCTCAGTCGACGCCGCGTAGAAGACATCAGTCTGTATCTGCTGGTTGGCTTGGTGATGTGGGTGGCGCTGTTGAAATCCGGGGTGCATGCGACCCTGGCGGGGGTGATTCTCGCCATGTTTATTCCCATGCGTTCAGTCAACAACCCGCAACTATCGCCTCTGAAAGAGATGGAACACAATCTGCACACCACCGTGGCCTTCGTTATTCTGCCGGTGTTTGCTTTTGCCAATGCGGGAATTAGCTTTGCCGGTGTGACTATGGAGCAGATAACCCACGGTGTTCCTCTCGGCGTCACATTGGGTCTGTTCATTGGTAAACAGGTGGGTATCTTTGGTCTTTGCTGGCTCGGGATCAAATTCAGT
>JBFIID010000167.1:0-6058 GCA_041601415.1 Gammaproteobacteria bacterium | reverse complement strand
TGTTTCTGGAGGATAAGCTGGGGCGCTTTAACCTCTATGGACTGAATGGTGATGTGATTCTTAACAGTGGCGAAATACCGAGAGAGAGCCATTTGTCCTGGCAGGGTGCGGGGATCTACAAGCTGGATCTGGGCGCCACAGAGCTGCAAATGCAGTCCAGTCAGGGGCTGATAAAATTGCAGCAGCCGACAGACATTCCGATCCTCGACGGGGTCTTGAAGATCGATCGGCTGGAACTGGATAAACCGGGTCAGGCAGACGTTAGTTTTTATCTGGATGGTCTCCTAACCCCCATATCACTGCAGAGCTTCAGTCAGGCCATGGGCTGGCCGATTATGGCCGGTAAACTGTCCGGTATTATTCCCGGACTGCGCTATGAAGGGCATCGACTGACAATGGACGGCAATCTACTGGTGCGGGCATTTGATGGCAGCATCCCCATTCGTGGCCTTGAAGTTCGTGATCTGTTCGGACAGGTGCCGCGGCTGGAGGCCGATATCGATATTCATGGTCTGAATCTGAAGACACTGACCAGCACATTTTCCTTTGGTAAGATTACCGGACAACTGGATGGTTTTATCCATGACTTGAAACTGGAAGCCTGGCAACCCGCTTCGTTTACTGCGGCGTTTACCAATCCGCCAGACGATGAGCAGCCACACCGCATTAGCCAACGTGCCGTCGATGACCTCACCAGTATCGGTGGTGGACTCCCAACCGCAGGGATCTCGGGGCGTTTCATGCAGATATTTGATGATTTCAGTTATGGTCAGATTGGTCTCAGTTGCCGATTACAGAACGGCGTATGCTATATGGGAGGGGTGCAGGAGGAAGACGATTCCTACGCGATCCTGACACGTGGATTTCTGCCCCCCTGGATCTCGATACAGGGTTATAACCGTCGCGTTGACTGGTCGGTGTTGATGGAACGCCTGCGTGACATCGTCCGTGGCGAAGCACCGATTATTCAGTAATTGCAACCCGGATAGCGGAATACGGTCTGACTGACAAAGCAGATTATAGGAGCTTCTGTAGCCGACACCCGGCTGCAGGAATTACAACAACCGAAGTAAGGTGATCTATGTTAAAACCAAGCCAATTTATATTCTTTGCGGTCTACCTGATGCTGACGGCCTGTGTCACGGTGAATGTGTATTTCCCGGCCGCAGCCGCAGAAAAAGCCGCAGATCTGTTTATCCGTGATATCTACGGTGATGAGCAGAATAAGAATAAAAGCCCGGCAGGGCAGGTCAGTGATCCGGAGGCAAAACCGGGTGCCTGGTTAAATCCAGTGCAGGATGACCTGCTAGTGCAGTTGTTAAACCTGCTGATCCCGCAGGCACAGGCGGCAGAGCCTGACATCTCCATCTCTTCACCCGCCATCAATCGATTGCAGGCATCAATGCGCGCGCGGCATCAGCAACTGGTTTCGTTCTATAACAATGGTGCTCTGGGCATGACCGATAGCGGCTTGCTCGATCTGCGCGATGCCGCTGCGGTGCCTTTGAGCCAGCGCAATCAGCTTAAACAGTTACTCGCTGATGAAAATCGCGAGCGCAACCAGTTGTATCAGGAAGTGGCGGCAGGGAATGGCCATCCGGAATGGGAATCACAAATCCGCAGTATTTTTGCCCGTCGCTGGATCGGCAACGCGCCAGCTGGCTGGTGGTTCAATGACGGACGCGGTGGCTGGCGACAAAAGTAGATAAAGAGAAACGTCAGTTGCTGGCTTGTGTTCGCCACAGATGACCTTACAATGCCGAGCCTGAACTCGCGAGTCGAATAATGAATGTATTAGTCTTTGATATAGAAACCATTCCTGATGTGGATGCCGGACGGCGCCTGTATAAACTGCACGATCTGAGTGATGCAGATGTTGCCAGTGCAATGTTTAAATTGCGCCTGCAACAAACGGGAAATAACTCCGATTTCCTCAAACATCACCTGCATCAGGTGGTCGCGATTTCGGCGGTATTGCGCAAAGCAGACAGCATCAGCGTCTGGTCATTGGGTGAAATCGAGTCCGACGAAAAGGATGTGATTCAGCGTTTCTTTGATGGCATTGAACGCTTTACCCCGACCCTGGTGTCGTGGAATGGTGGCGGCTTCGACCTGCCGGTACTGCATTACCGCGCATTGAAAAACAGCGTTTCTGCGCATCGCTACTGGGAGTCTGGTCAGGATGATCAGGGTTTTAAATGGAATAATTATCTAAGCCGTTTTCATGAACGTCATACCGACCTGATGGATGTGCTTTCTGCCTATCAGATGCGTGCCACCGTGACACTGAATGAAATGGCAAAGCTACTCGGTTTCCCCGGCAAACTGGATATGGATGGTGGCGATGTCTGGGGTAGTTATCAGGCGGGTGACCTGGCGGGGATCAGAAATTATTGCGAAACCGATGTGTTGAATACCTGGCTGGTCTATCTACGCTATCAACTGATGCGCGGTCATCTGTATCCGGATAGTTATGAGCAGGAATGCGAAAAATTGCGTGACTACTTAAGCGCAGAAAATAAACCACACTTTAATCAGTTTCTGCAGGCGTGGGACGCCTGAAGTAGCCCCTCAATTTGGCCAATCCCGCCAGGAAATTGCATGTCACGCAGACGACGTAAAAAGCTACCGGCTGAACCGGTAATTCTTGATATTGAAGGTCTCTCGCATGAGGGGCGTGGTGTCGCTCATCTCGACGGCAAGACGGTGTTTGTTGCTGCGGCACTGCCGGGCGAACGGGCCAGCTGTCAGTACACCCGCCAGCGAGGTCGTTTTGATGAGGCTAAAGCCGTAGACATTTTACAGGCCGCCCCGGAGCGTGTGGAACCTGTCTGCGAACACGCACAGATGTGTGGTGGCTGTAGTTTGCAGCACATGCATACTGATGCACAGATCAGACATAAACAGGCAACCATGCTGGAGCTTGTGCAACACGCCGCCGGGGTACAGCCAGACGAGGTGTTACCACCACTTACCGGTCCGGTTACCGGTTATCGTCGCAAGGCCCGGCTCGGGGTTCGTTATGTGCTGAAGAAAGAGACCATGCTGGTTGGTTTTCGGGAAAAAAGCTCGGGCTTCCTGGCTGATATCAAAAGCTGCAAGGTGATGCACCCACTGGTAGGTGAACGTCTGATGTTGTTGCGCGAGATGATTGGCGGACTGCAGGCCTACCAGCGCATCGCACAGATCGAAGTTGCTATAGACGATGAAAAAACAGCCTTGATTTTCCGTAATCTGGATCCACTCTGTGACTCTGATACACAACACCTGAAGACCTTTGCCCAACAACAGGATATCGCTGTCTATCTGCAGCCCGGTGGGCCGGATAGCATTGTGCCGTTATGGCCGGAGGACGGTGTCGATCTCTTTTATCGCTTGCCGGACTTTGATGTCGAGATCCATTTCCAGCCCTGGGATTTCACCCAGGTCAATACCGAGATTAATCGCGACATGGTGGCGCGGGTCATCGACCTGCTGGACCTGTCAGCCGAGGATCATGTGCTGGATCTGTTCTGCGGACTGGGAAATTTTACCCTGCCAATCGCACGCCGGGCGGCACAGGTGATCGGCATCGAGGGCGACCCGGGACTGGTAAAACGTGCCGCTGAAAATGCAACGCGTAATGGTCTGGATAACGTCGAGTTTCAGGTCATTGATCTGGCGCAGGAAGAAATGAATTTCTCCTTCATGCAAAAGGCCTACGATAAGCTATTGCTTGATCCGCCCCGCAGTGGCGCGCAGGAAATTTTGCAGCAGATGGATCTATCCAGTCTGAACAGCATTGTCTATGTGTCATGTAACCCGGCGACTCTGGCAAGAGATACAGAGATTCTGGTAAAACAGAAAGGCTTTCGTCTCAGTCACGCAGGGGTGATGGATATGTTTCCACACACCGCACACGTGGAATCGATCGCCCGCTTCACACGTTAATAAGACGTGAGCAAACGGAACATTCTGCCGCGTCGAAGACTAATCGTTAGTATTCTCCGAGCGTTTTTTTCGGTGCTGTTGGTCATTCATGTGACGGCCTGTTCCTCCCCTCCCGATCAGGTCATCCGGTTTGGATTATCCACGGCCCCGGTGACTCTCGATCCACGTTTTGCTACCGACGCCGTTTCCTACCGGATTACCCGTTTGCTGTATCGCAGTCTGGTCGATTTTGACTCGGACTTCACACCCGTCGCAGACCTGGCAGACTGGCAACAACTGAATCCCAGACAGTATCGCTTTCATTTGCGGCAGCAGGGGCGAAGTTTTCATAACGGAACAATTCTCAGCGCAGAGGATGTCAAAGCCAGTTACGATTCGGTACTCAGCGACAACTCGCTGTCACCACATAAATCAACGCTGGATATGATTGAATCCGTGCAGGTGGTTGATAGCGACAGGTTGGATTTTTTCCTCACACGTGAGGACCCGCTGTTTCCAGGCCGTCTGGTGCTGGGCATTTTACCGGCTGAGTTAATCAGGCAGTCCCATGATTTTGCTACTCATCCGGTCGGTAGTGGGGATTTCCGTTTCCATGCGTGGCCACAGGAAGGGCAACTGCAATTACGCCGCTTGAATGATGAGCAGATGCTGGAGTTCGTGCGTGTCGCAGAAGACACCGTGCGCGTGATGAAACTACTGCGCGGAGAAATCGATATTATTCAGGGTGACATATCACAGGAGTTGACGGGCTGGCTGCAGGCTAAACAGGCAGTACAGTTGAGCTATCAGAGTGGCGATACATTTACCTATCTGGGGTTTAATCTTGAAGACCCTGTGGTTGGTAATAATCTGGTCAGACAGGCGATTGCGCATGCGATTGATCGTGATGCGATCATTGAGTATGTGATGGGTAAAAGGGCACGCAAGGCTAGCGCGATACTAGTACCGGATCACTGGGCGGGTAACCCGCAGTTGACACCTCTCGCCTTTGATCCGGCTCGTTCCAGAACACTGCTGAAGCAGGCCGGTTACGATCAGCGGCAGCCACTTTCGATCACCTATAAAACATCCAGCAACCCCTTTCGTTTGCGTCTTGCGACGGTTATTCAATACCAGCTAAAACAGGTGGGCATAGACGTCAAGATACGAAGTTATGACTGGGGAACCTTTTATGCGGATATCAAGGAAGGTCGATTTCAGATGTATAGCCTGTCATGGGTGGGGCTTAAATTACCCGACATCTTTCGCTATGTTTACCACAGTGGGTCGATACCACCGCAGGGTGCAAACCGTGGGCGTTACCGCAACCCGCAGGCAGACCGGCTGATCGAAGAGGCAGAGCGAAGCTATGACCTGCACACCCAGGCCAGACTCTATGCCAGTCTGCAGGTATTATTGTTGAAGGACCTGCCCTATGTGCCGCTCTGGTATGAAGACCTGGTGCTGGTAACCCGCCCGGGTATTCATCACTATACGCTGGCTTCAGATGGTAATTACGATGGACTTAAACAGGTGAGTAAAAACCTAAATGAGTGAACCCTGCATTGAGATAAATATCCCGGAGCAAACGCTGAAACTACTGGATCAGGGGCGTTGTGTTCTCCGCTTCATTGTTTCCACCGCCGCCAATGGTGCGGGTGAACGCAAAAACAGTTTCTGCACGCCACGTGGTGAGCATGAGATCGCCGAGATGATTGGTGCAGATGCCGAAAATAACACCGTATTTGTCGGCAGGCAGGCGACGGGTGAGATTTACAGTCCCGCGCTGCGTCAACAGTTTCCGGATCGAGACTGGATCCTGACCCGCATCCTCTGGCTACGTGGTTTACAGCCGGGTTTTAATCAGGGCGGTGAAGTCGATACGTATGATCGTTATATCTATATTCATGGCTCACCGGATGATGTTGCTATGGGAACACCGGGATCAATAGGCTGTATCCGCATGCGTAATGCCGACATCGTACAGTTGTATACGCGGGTAAAACCCGGTGTAAAGGTGATGATCAAGGGCTGACCCAGGCTCTTTATTGAGCCGCTGGAGGCCGTCATTCAGGGGCTAGCTGATTTATATCTTCCTGTTTTTTCTCATACAGTGTGCAGCAATTTCGTCCCCGGTTTTTTGAATCAT
>JBFIID010000166.1:0-6078 GCA_041601415.1 Gammaproteobacteria bacterium | reverse complement strand
CTGATTTTTGAGTTTCGTTATCAGTCATATTCATAGTGTCTATTCATGATTTAAAAGACTAGATATGAGGCCACCGGTCTCACATTTGTACTTAATGGAAACCACTCTAATGAAAGTAATGCCTTTATTTGTGCGTTATCCATTGTCTTTACATAAAGCGTTGTCGAGCATATTTACTCATTCCCATTAAGCTGCCAAACGACTCAAGAGCAACAAAAACAGGAGCCCAAAGGCTCCCGTCTCATTCCCTGTATGATTTCTTTGCTGTGACATCCTGTCTGTATGCTTCCCATCAAATCAACCGCACTTACTATCCCCGCAGTTCAAACACGTCATACAGCCATCCATTAATATCATCGCCTTGGTGCTGCACTTGCCGCACAGTTGTGCACCGTCTGGGAAGCTGTCGGGTTCGCATTGTTCTGCGGCGCTGAGGGTTTTGTTGTATTCGTCGCGTTTTTCTTGAATCAGCTTTTGCTGATGTTCATCCGGGGCTTCTTTTTTGATCAGCCCGATCATGCGCAGGTGGCTGTCTACCACGTCGCCAATTTCTGCCACCAGTGAGGGCATGAATTTACCGCCCTTTTTAAAGTAACCGCCCTGTGGGTCGAACACGGAGTGCAGTTCTTCCACCAGGAAGGTGACATCGCCACCTTTGCGGAACACGGCTGACATGATGCGGGTCAGTGCCACGATCCACTGGAAGTGATCCATGTTCTTCGAGTTGATGAACATTTCAAACGGTCGGCGCAGTTCGTGCTCGGTGCCCTGGTTCAGCACGATGTCATTGATGGTGACATACAGCGCGTGATCAGACAGCGGGGTCTTGATCTTGTAGGTCGAGCCGACCAGCATTTCCGGGCGTTCAACGCTTTCGTGCATGTGTACGACATTGTCGCGTACCTTTTGCTCGGCGCGTTCCTTGGTCGCCTGTTCTTCTTCCTGTGTGACGATGTTGTATTTAACTATCGGTGTATCTATTTTTGTTGCCATTTGTTTTCTCCTCCCAATCTCTCAATGTCGCTTAGAATTTGCCGTAGTAGCCTTCTTTCAACGCATCGTACAGATTGGCGGCGGTGTGATTTTCACCGTCGTACTCAATTTCTTCGTTACCTTTGACTTCGACCACGGAGCCATCTTCCAGGGTGAAGCGATAGGTGGTGTTTTCCAGATCAGTTTCTTTCACCAGCACGCCCTGGAAGGCCTCCGGGTTGAAGCGGAAGGTGGTGCAGCCTTTCAGGCCCTGATCATAGGCGTATTCGTAGATGTGCTTGAATTCCTCGTAGGGGTAATCCGTTGGCACATTGGCGGTCTTGGAGATGGATGAGTCCACCCATTTCTGCGCCGCTGCCTGTATATCGACATGCTGGGTCGGGGTGATGGTCTCAGCGGTGACGAAGTAGTCCGGCAGTCTGGAGTTGTCATCTTCTCCGTAGGGCATCGCGTCCTGGTTGATCAGTTCACGATAGGCCAGCAGTTCATAGGAGAACACGTCGACCTTTTCCTTGCTCTTCTTGCCTTCACGGATCACGTTGCGTGAGTAGTGGTGGGCGAAGCTGGGCTCGATGCCGTTACTGGCATTATTCGCCAGTGACAGCGAGATGGTGCCGGTGGGGGCAATCGAGTTGTGATGCGTGAAGCGAGCGCCCACTTCGGCCAGTTCTTCGACCAGTGCAGGGTTTACCTCGGCGACACGCTGCATGTAACGGCTGTATTTGGCATGCAGTACCTTGCCTTTCAGAACGTCGCCTACCTTGTGTCCGTCTTTCACCATTTCAGGGCGATGACGCAGCATTTCGGCGGTGACTTCAAAGTCCTGCTCCATGATTGGGGCGGGGCCTTTTTCCTTTGTCAGTTCCAGTGCTTCTTCCCAGCCGGCGATAGCCAGTTCACGGCTGACGCGTTCGGTGAATTCGATGGATTCTTTTTCACCGTATTTGACTGTGAGCATAGTCAGGGTGGAACCGAGACCCAGATACCCCATGCCGTGACGACGCTTGTTGGTGATTGCTTCGCGCTGGCCTTCCAGTGGCAGTCCGTTGATTTCGACTACGTTGTCCAGCATGCGGGTGAAGATCTTCACCGTCTTGCGGAAGCTCTGCCAGTCGAAGCGTGCCTGACTGGTAAAGGGGTCGAGGACGAAGCGGGTCAGGTTGATCGAGCCGAGCAGACAGGAGCCATAGGGTGGCAGTGGCTGTTCACCGCAGGGGTTGGTGGCACGGATGTTTTCGCAGAACCAGTTGTTGTTCATTTCATTGACCTTGTCGATCAGAATGAAACCGGGTTCGGCGAAATCATAGGTGGAGGCCATGATCATGTCCCACAGGCGACGGGCGCGAATGGTGCGATAGATACGGCAGGCCACCAGGCCTTCTTCATTGGCCAGGTATTTACTCTTGATTGGCCACTCGCGCCAGATCACGGTGTCTTCGTCGTTCAGGTCGACTTCTTCCTGTTCCTTGCCGGTCAGCGGGAAGGCGAGTTTCCAGTCGCTATCGCTTTTTACGGCCTGCATGAATTCATCGGTGATCAATAGTGACAGGTTGAACTGACGCAGGCGTCCGTCTTCACGCTTGGCGCGGATGAACTCAATGACATCGGGATGACCGACATCGAAGGTCGCCATCTGTGCGCCACGACGGCCACCGGCAGAGGACACGGTGAAACACATCTTGTCGAAGATATCCATGAAGGACAGCGGGCCAGAGGTGTAGGCACCGGCACCGGAGACATAACCGCCCTTGGGACGCAGGGTAGAGAATTCATAACCGATACCACAACCTGCCTTGAGGGTCAGACCGGCTTCGTGGGTCTTGGCCAGAATGTCATCCATAGAGTCTTCGATGGTGCCGGAGACGGTACAGTTGATGGTGGAAGTCGCAGGCTTGTATGCCTGCGCGCCGGCATTGGAGGTTATACGTCCGGCCGGAATGGCACCATGACGCAAGGCCCAGAGAAACTCCTGATTCCAGTGATCACGTTTCTCGGCGGTTTCTTCCACATCGGAGATGGCTTTGGCGACACGCTTATAGGTATCGTCGATGGTCTGGTCGATGGCGGGGCCATCTTTTTGCTTCAAACGGTATTTGACGTCCCAGATATCCAGTGACGCCGGTTGAAGTGGAATTTCTGCTTCTGATGTCGATACGACTTCTATAGTTGCAGTCTTCATTTGCAAGATCTGACTCCCTTGTTACCCAATACGACGCAATAGCCGGTCGACTGCGGGCATTGTTTATTATAAGTATTAGATTGAACGGTATTACGGCCTGTCAACACAATATATTGTGTAGTGATTATAAAATCAACACCATATGTGGCGGTGTAACCTGTGGATAAGTTGTGCATTTGCAGCAAATAACCCGCCCAATTAACCCTATCTGATTGATTATTCGGGACTAAGTTTTATTTGCACTGCCTGTGCAGGGATGTGAATTTTTTTCTGCGAAATGTTGTGGCGTTTGTGGATTGTGACCCGGCTCACATTTGGGGTTGTAGGGGATGGGGGATAGGGAATAGGAGTTAGGGAATAGGAGGTGGGGGAAGAGGGGTTTGGTTTTTTATTCCCTATACCCCATCCCCTAGCCCCCCTACAGAACCTGCCCCAGCTTTCTGTCCAGCCAGTTGACTGCCTGTTGATACTTGCCGGGTTCCTCTCCACAGGCCTTGTTGATCTGGATGGTGACCATCTCGCGTACCGAGACGGCTACCGTGCGCGGTTTGCTGCGCGTGATCAGGCCACTCTGGGTTTTGTACAGGTAGTAGATCTGTTGCGGGTCGATGTCCTGATAGACCGAGCTGCCGTAGCCCGCATCCATGAAGACATTGAGTTGACCCAGTGCGTTGGACACCTCGGTGAGTTCAAGCAGGCTGCGATCACTTAAATCATGCAGCAGGGGCAGGTGACGTTGTTGTTCCTTGATGTCACTAAAGCGGCCTTCCAGTCTATCCAGCCGGTAGAGGGCGTTCAGCCCCAGCAGGTTGGCCCATGGCTTCCATTTAATGAAGGAGGCATCGACGCGCCATTGATCGCCCTGCAGGAGGTAGTCATTGGTGAAGCAGCGATCACCGGTCGCCAGGTGGGCGATCCATTGTTGTTCTGTGCCGGGATTAAAACCGGCGCTGTTGTTACTGCTAACGCGCGGGTCAAAGTAGACCTCCGCGACAAGGGTTTCGTGACTGAGGCGATGATAGGTGTAGAGATTGGAGGACAGCAGCAACACCGACAGAATACTCAGTCCGGCGATCAGCGCCAGACTGAGTTTGAATAATTTCCGCATCGGTCGGTGTTGCTGCCTGTTGCTTACTTCGCTGCCTCTAGTGCCTGATCGATATCGGCGAGGATGTCGTCGATGTGTTCGATGCCGACAGAGATGCGCACCATGTCTTCGCTGACACCGGCGGTTTTCAGTTCGTCCGGGTTAAGCTGGCGGTGAGTGGTACTGGCTGGATGACAGGCCAGTGATTTGGCATCACCGATGTTCACCAGGCGCAGGATCATCTGCAGTGCATCAATGAATTTTGCCCCGGCTTCCTGACCGCCCTTGATACCGAAGCTGAGAATGCCAGAGGCCTTGCCTTTGGTGATCTTCTTGCATAGTGCGTTGTAGGGGCTGTCCGGCAGACCGGCATAGCTGACCCATTCAACCTGTGGATGTGCCTGCAGATGTTTCGCCACCGCCAGTGCATTATCACAGTGACGCTCGATGCGCAGGCCCAGGGTTTCCAGTCCCTGCAGCAGCAGGAAGGCACTGTGTGGAGAGAGCGCCGCGCCGGTGTTACGCAGTGGTACCACACGGCAGCGACCGATGTAGGCCGCAGGCCCGAGTGCCTCGGTATAGACCACACCGTGGTAGGACGGATCGGGTTCATTCAGCATCGGGAAGCGTTCTTTGTTGGCCACCCAGTCAAATGTGCCGGAGTCGATAATGATGCCGCCGATGGTGGTGCCGTGGCCGCCGATGTATTTGGTCATGGAGTGGATCACGATGTCTGCGCCGTGATCAAAGGCGCGACACAGATACGGGGTTGCCACCGTGTTGTCGACCATCAACGGGATGCCGTGACGATGGGCAATCTCGGCCAGTTTTTCCAGATCCACGACATTACCCGCCGGGTTACCGATGGACTCACAGAACAGGGTTTTTGTGTTCTCATCGATCAGCGCTTCGAGTCCCGCATAGTCGTCATGCGATGCCATGCGCACCTCGATACCCTGTTTCGGGAAGGTGTGGGCGAACAGGTTGTAGGTGCCGCCATAGAGCTGACTGGTGCTGACGATGTTGTCGCCGTTCTGCGCGATACACTGGATGGCATAGGTGATCGCCGCCATGCCTGAGGCCAGTGCCAGACCGGCGATACCACCCTCCATTTCGGCCAGACGCTGTTCCAGCACGGCCTGGGTTGGATTCATGATGCGGGTATAAATATTACCCACTACCTTCAGATCAAACAGATCAGCGCCATGCTGGGTGTCATCAAAGGTGTAGGAGGTGGTTTGATAGATCGGTACCGCCGCGGCCTTGGTCGTGGCTTCAGATTCATAACCGTGGTGTAGGGCCATGGATTCCAGTTTCATCGAGCTTCCCCTGTTGTCGAGTGTGTAAGTAAACGCCGTTTTTAGTCGAAATTATTTTTTACGTTGGGCGAAGTATCTGCAACCTGTCGTCAGGATGCAATCCCGGCAGAACTTGAATAAATGTGTGGAGTGCCTAGGATTAAGACTTGTTTGATTTATTGTGTGATTTCACAGGGGAGCAAATATGGCAACAACAATTGGCAGGGTTACGGGTATTGGTCCAAAAACAGCCGACTATTTAAGGTCACAGGGGATTGCGACGGCAGAGGGGTTGATCGAGGTGGGGTTTAGCATTCTGTCTCAGGCACCGGGTTTTTCCCAGGCACGTGCCGAGCGGGTGATCGCAGCGGCTGCGGAACTGGTTGATCAGGAGGAGGCCATGCGTGAACCGGAAACGATCTCCGAGGTACTGCCGGTTAGCGAGGTGCCAGCGGTGAGTCCCGTGCCGAAGATGAAAAAAGATAAGCAGACAGAAAAACAGGAGAAGAAGAAAAAGAAGG
>JBFIID010000165.1:0-6085 GCA_041601415.1 Gammaproteobacteria bacterium | reverse complement strand
CCTGTTCGGGAGGAAAGATCACGGAATCATCCTTGCCCAATACCTGCGCCTGCGATTTGCCGATGAATTTTTCTGCCTGAGGGTTGTAGAGTAGATAACGGCCTTGCAGATCCTTGGCAAAAATCGCATCGGTGGAGGTATTCACGATGTTATTTAATAAGGTCTGAAGCTGTAGTCGTTTATCCTGTTCTGCCTGCACGTCATGTGCGACTTCATCCTGCTGACGTTGATACAGTTTAAGCAGGCCATACAAAAGCAGGGCGGTGACGATAACGAATACCCAGCCCTTGATGGTACTCACCATCATCAGGGTCTCAGGCCTGCTAAACAGCAGGCCGACTGCACGATCCGAGAGCAATATCCAAAGGCTCGCAAACCCCACGTAGATCAATACAACGCGCGTAATGGAAAGTGATGATGAAGGTTTCATAAATCTTTATCGTTTCTGTTTCCAGGATCTTGATATCTGTTCACTCTGACCTGGGTGTTAGTCGCACCTCACCCGAGTAGCAGAATCAGAGAAACAAACAATGCATGGCGGGTTGTGCTGATCATTTTCTGAAGTGTAGTTCAGATAAGACGGTATTGGCGTGGAGAATGGTTGTGTTCAGGACTTCATCTGGTGTTGTTTTCAGTTTTTAGCAGTAGCATCGGATCGATGGCCACATTATTCAGGTAAACACTCCAGTGCAGGTGCGGCCCGGTGACGCGTCCGGTTTTGCCGACGCGTCCGATCTGATCGCCGCGTTTTACCGTTACCCCGGTTTCGATATCAATCGTATTCATGTGGCAGTACATGGAAACCATGCCCTGACCGTGATCGATGAAAACGGTGTTGCCATTGAAAAAGAAATCTCCGGTGGTGATTACGGTGCCATCTGCGGGGGCCGTGATCGGGGTTCCCTCGGGGGCTGCGATATCCAGTCCGCTATGGGGTTTGCGTGGCTGATCATTGAAATAACGGCGCAGGCCAAAGGGGCTGCTGAAGGGGCCATCGACCGGTTTACTCAGGCTTAAGGAACTGGGTGATGTCTCCTGCCACCAGGCTTTGGCGCGGGTGATCTGGCCTTTTTCACTGTTGATGCGCTCCATGTCGAGCGGGTTGGGATTGACCTTGCGTTTATTGGTGATGGTCAGGCGTTGCGTCTCGTATTGCTTGTCTGTGATCTTGAAGCTGCGGGTCGAAGTCTGCCCCTGAGTATTCACTTCCAGTTTATGCGCGCCGGGTTTTGCAGTCAGGGGGATACCAATGACCGCGTGCCAGTCCTGTGACTGTTTGACTACCATGACCCGATTGCCATAGAAGCGTACCTCGGGTGGTTCCGGGCTATCGATTCCGAGTGGCATAACGACAATCCCGCCGGGTACGCTGGCGGTCTGCACACCTTCAATCGCCTGGCTGGCGGCACTGAATGTCAGCAGCAGGCTGATAAGGCTTGTGATCAAATATCTCATGCGTCTATTTCCTCAATCCGGCTCGTTGTTGTGCCTTTGGCAAAGCGGGTGGTGATACGTTCACCAAGCTGTAATTGTTCTGCAGCGGTAATGACATGGCCGTCACTGTGTCGCGTGACAATCGCATAGCCGCGATCCAGGGTTGCCAGCGGGCTTACCGTGTCGAGCATGCGCATCGCCGATTGCAGCTGTTCCTGTTTGCGCCGCATCTGTTGTCGCAGGGCGCCCTGGAGTCGGATCGCAAGTTGTTGCCACTGCTGGTCGAGCACGCTAAATCGTTGCGCCGGGTTTTGTGCTTGCAGACGTGTTATCAGGTTTTTTAGCCGATGTTGCTGGCCCTGCAGGCGGTTGCTCTGTGCCCGCACCAGACGCAGGTTCAGATCATCCGTGCGTTGCGCCAGTTCCTGTAGCCGCCTGCCCGGGTGTTGCAGCCGTCGTGTCAGCCATTGCAGTCTCTGTTGTTCGGACTGTAACAGGCCGAGCAGGCTGGCTGTCATGCGATACTGTTGCGCCTTGATCGTATCCAGTATGGTTTCCTGATCGGGGCTTACCAGTTCTGCCGCAGCGGATGGGGTGGCTGCGCGATGATCAGCAACGAAATCTGCAATCGTGAAGTCGATCTCATGACCAACCCCGGACACCAGCGGGATGCTGCAGGCATGGATGGCACGTGCCACGCATTCCTCATTGAATGACCACAGATCTTCCAGCGAACCCCCACCGCGTGACAGGATCAGGACATCACATTCACGACGCTGATTGGCGATGTAGAGCATGTGCGCAATCTTCTCTGCGGCTCCTGCTCCCTGTACCGGCACCGGATAGATAATCACCGGTATGTTCGGAAAGCGGCGTTTCAGGACGCTAATAATGTCACGAATCGCGGCCCCCGTTGGCGAGGTAATGACCCCTATGGTGTGTGGAAAGGCAGGGATCGACAGTTTTTGACTGGCGTCAAACAGGCCTTCCGTGGACAGGCGTTGTTTGAGTTGTTCAAAGGCCAGGCGCAGACGACCATCACCGGCTGGTTGCATGCTTTCCGCCACCAGCTGGAACTCTCCACGGCCTTCATACAGGCCGACGCGTGCACGGATTAGAACCTGCTGACCATTCTCCGGTTTGAAGCCCAGCAGGTTGCTGCGTGAACGAAACATCGCGCAACGTACCTGTGCGCGATCGTCTTTCAGTGAGAAATAGAGGTGACCCGAGGCGGGTCTGGCCAGGTTCGAGATCTCACCTTCCACCCACAGCAGCGGAAAGCTGCCTTCCAGTAATGCCTTTACCTCCCGGTTAAGGCGAGACACGCTAAAGATGTCTTTTTGACCTGTTTTATTCATTGTCATGGGAAGATCATACCCTATGAGTAGACAATAGAATTACATCCGGGGGCCAAATCACGATATAATCCTGCGATCTTTTTTTACCAAGAAAGGTCTATTTTAGATGCGAGTTGCTGGCGACGCCCTTACCTTTGACGATGTTTTACTGATTCCCGCTTATTCCAATGTGATGCCACGTAATGTCTCACTGGCGAGTAAGATCACCCGTGAGATCAGTCTCAATATTCCCTTACTGTCGGCGGCGATGGATACCGTTACCGAGGCCAGACTGGCGATTGCGCTGGCTGAGCAGGGTGGCATCGGCATTATCCACAAGAATATGAGTGCCGAGGATCAGGCCCGTCACGTGCGTCGTGTAAAGAAATACGAAAGCGGTGTGGTGAAAGACCCGATCACGGTGCATCCGGATACCAGCATTCGCGAGGTGATCGCCCTGACCAAACGCAAGGGCATTTCCGGCGTTCCTGTGGTTGATGGAGAGAACTTGCTGGGACTGGTTACCAGCCGCGACCTGCGCTTCGAAACCCAGTTTGATCACCCGATTAAGACTGTTATGACACCCCGTGAAAAACTCGTTACGGTCAGTGAGAGTGCGAGCCAGGAAGAAGTGCTTGCCCTGTTGCACAAGCACCGGATTGAAAAGGTGCTGGTGGTGAATGAGCAGTTCCATCTGCGCGGTTTGATTACGGTTAAGGATATCCAGAAGGCCACAGAATTCCCTAATGCGTGTAAGGATTCCGATGGTCAACTGCGTGCTGGCGCGGCGGTTGGTACCGGTGAGGGGACCTATGATCGGGTACACGGGCTGGTACAGGCGGGTGTCGACGTACTGGTTGTGGATACCGCACACGGACACTCACAGGGTGTGCTGGATACCGTCGCCTGGGTGAAGAAGACATACCCCGATTTACAGGTCATCGGTGGCAATGTGGCGACTGGCGCTGGTGCGCTTGCGCTGGCCGATGCCGGTGCCGACGCGGTTAAGGTGGGCATTGGACCGGGCTCGATCTGTACGACCAGGATTGTGACGGGTATTGGTGTGCCACAGATCACCGCAGTATCCAGCGCGGTTGAGGCCCTGGCCGGTAGGGACATCCCGGTGATTTCCGACGGTGGTATTCGCTACTCCGGTGATATCGCCAAGGTCATTGTGGCCGGTGCTCATAGTGTCATGATTGGCGGTTTGTTTGCCGGTACCGAAGAGGCACCGGGTGAGGTCGAACTGTATCAGGGGCGTTCCTATAAGGCCTATCGTGGTATGGGTTCACTGGGCGCCATGGGCCAGGCACACGGCTCATCAGATCGTTATTTCCAGGAAAGCGGTGAGATTGAAAAACTGGTGCCGGAGGGTATTGAAGGTCGCGTACCCTATAAGGGCAGCATGGGGGCCATTATCCATCAGATGCTAGGTGGTCTGAGTGCCGCGATGGGTTATACCGGATGTCAGAACATTGAAGAAATGCGTACCAAACCCGAGTTTTACAAGATCTCTGCTGCCGGCATGCGCGAGAGTCATGTGCATGATGTGACGATTACCAAGGAAGCGCCAAACTACCGCGTCGATTGATTTCCCGCGCCGGCCCTGTGCCGGCGCCTTGCCTTTAAGAAAGAAAACCATGAAGAATATTCATTCCCAACGGATTTTAATCCTCGACTTCGGTTCCCAGTACACCCAGCTGATCGCACGCCGTGTGCGCGAGGCCGGTGTCTATTGTGAGATCTGGCCCTATGACGTCGAGTTTTTCGAGATAGAAGACTTTTCACCCAACGGCATTATTCTCTCCGGCGGCCCCGAGTCGGTGACCGCCGCTTCCGAAGTAAAGGCGCCGCAACAGGTGTTCGACATGGGTTTGCCAATTCTGGGTATCTGCTACGGCATGCAGACCATGGCAGTGCAGTTGGGTGGTGAGGTGCAGAGTTCCACGCATCGCGAATTTGGTTATGCACAGGTCCGTGCCCGCGGCCATTCTGATCTGTTAAAAGATATTCAGGATCACACCAACGAACAGGGACATGGCCTGCTGGATGTCTGGATGTCACACGGTGACAAGGTGACCGAGATGCCTCCCGGCTTTAAGCTCATCGCTTCGACCGACAATGCCCCCATCGCCGGTATGGCGGATGAAGAGAAAAAATTCTATGGCTTCCAGTTCCACCCGGAAGTGACACACACCCGTCAGGGCGACCGGATTCTGCAACGCTTCGTGCACCAGATCTGTGGCTGTGAGTCGCTGTGGACCACCGAGAATATTATTCAGGACAGCATCAAACAGGTTCGTGAACAGGTGGGTGATGGACAGGTGCTGCTGGGACTTTCCGGCGGGGTGGACTCATCGGTCGTGGCGGCCTTATTACACCGCGCCATTGGTGATCAACTGACCTGCGTGTTTGTCGATAACGGCCTCCTGCGCCTGCACGAGGGCGACCAGGTGATGGCGACCTTTGCCGAACACATGGGTGTCAAAGTCATTCGGGTGAATGCCGAAGAGCGTTTTCTCCATGCGCTCAAAGGTGAACAGGACCCGGAAGCCAAACGCAAGATCATTGGAGGCCTGTTTATTGATGTATTCGAGGAAGAGGCCAGCAAACTGACCGATGTACAATGGTTGGCGCAGGGCACTATCTACCCGGATGTGATCGAGTCGGCCGGTTCCAGAACCGGCAAGGCACATGTGATCAAGTCACATCATAATGTGGGCGGTCTACCAGAGGACATGAAATTGAAACTGGTGGAGCCACTCCGAGAACTGTTTAAGGACGAGGTGCGTCGCCTGGGTGTTGAGCTGGGGCTGCCCTCCGAAATGGTCTACCGTCACCCCTTCCCGGGGCCGGGGCTGGGGGTACGCATTCTGGGGGAAGTGAAAAAAGAATTTGCCGACACCCTGCGCCAGGCCGATGCCATTTACATGGAAGAACTGTATGCCTCCGGCTGGTACGAAAAGACCTCACAGGCCTTCGCCGTGTTCCTGCCGGTGAAGTCTGTCGGTGTGAAAGGTGATGCCCGTCACTATGATTATGTGATTGCATTGCGTGCCGTGGAAACCATTGATTTCATGACCGCACGCTGGGCCCAACTGCCCTACGAGCTGCTGGACAAACTCTCCAATCGGATCATGAACGAAGTGGATTCGGTGTCACGCGTGGTCTATGACATTTCGGGTAAGCCACCTTCTACTATCGAGTGGGAGTAACCGACAAAGATTGGAAATAAGCGCAGGATCAGCACACTGAAACAATCAGAATCCAGTCTTTCGCCAACGGGTAAGCTAGCATGAATATCAACGATCCAT